>NZ_CAWVOK010000017.1:0-7068 GCF_963930935.1 Candidatus Xenohaliotis californiensis | reverse complement strand
GCAAGGCAAGGTTATTGATTTGTTTTTGTGTACTGACTAATTTTACTACCACTGGATTGTGTGTAATCATATCTGCTAAGCGTAAGTGGCACATAAAAGCTGATGATTCTGTAAAATTATCAGTTGAGCTTATGTTATTTTTTTCAATATCAACATAGCCATCACCATCACCATCAAACCCTTTGGCAATATTAAGTGATATATTGGAAGAATTTTTATATTGGCAAAAACTTTTAAATTCGTCTAAATTCCAATAATCTGTAGCATACTCCATATCTCCTGGTAATCTACCAAAAGTTGCTTGAAATTCTGCTGTTTTTGTCTCTAATGTTGTAATGGAGCGTATAGCTTCTAAAACAGTGGTTTTATAAATTAAAGAAAATGCTGTTAAAGTAGTTGTTATAATAAGAGCTATAATGGCCATAGCAACAGATAGTTCAACAAGTGACATTGCTTTTATTTTCATTTAATAACCTAAAAATTTAATATTACTCATCAAGTTTAATAAAACCCAATCTAGATAATATTCCAATAACACCAAAATCAGTTAGTATGTCATACAGTTGTTTCTGATCACTAAAATTTAAGAACAGGCTGATTGTTTTTATAATTTTAACAGTAGTTGTTTTATACAGCAGTTTAAAAAAAACTATAGTATCTATAACATTAAGCCCAAAAAAAACAAAGGCAAATACATATATTAATATTATGGCATATATTGACATTATTATATTAGATAATGTTTTTGCAAACTGATTAGATAGAGTGGTATTTAGCTTATTGCATGGCCATAATTGTGCCACGCTCATTAATCTATACAGGCTAAATGTTATGGTTAATGGTAGCATAGAGTAGAATAAATGACGAAAAAAACTGTTGCATAGCAAAAAATCTTCACAAATAATATTAGTTGCACCAACACCTAGATTTCGTATAGAAAAAATAGCTATAAGTGAGAATCCACAAATAAATATCATTCCATTAAATGAATCAATAACACACTTTTCTTCATCAGCACCATCCCGCATCATGTATAAAAATTTTGCAATTGCACCCAAGAAATAGCTAAACACAGCAATAGTCAAAAGAGTTGATGCAATGTCAACAATTTGAACTACTTTAGAAACATCAAAAACAGTATGATGCAACTCACCAGCTTTAATGCCAATAAAAATTATACAAAATAGAGCACCTAATGTAGCTGCCCAATGTTTTTGCCATTCTGGCAAAAAACCTATACCAAGACATGTAGATATTGTGGATGATGGCATTATCCTTGATAGTATATTTTTTAAAATTTGTCGCATTTAAGTTTGTTTGGATTGAATGATTGTATTTTATTTATTTTATCTACTTAACTATAAAACTCAATCTACTCTTTATATTCTGCAATGTAAAGATAGTGTTAATATTAACTTGTAAATTGTTAAACAGTAGCATACTATATTAAATAAAATGCTTCTTGAGATAAGCATAGCTATTCGCTATATTTTTACTAAAAAAAAAGATAGATTTGTTTCATTTATTAATATTTTTTCTTTAATTGGCATAGCATTAGGTGTTGCAGCTATTATTGTTGTTATGGCTGTTATGTCTGGATTTCAAAAAGAATTATTAGACAGAGTATTAGGCGTTAATGGTCATGTAAGTATTGAAGGTATTGATGACACCATATCTAATCATAGTAATTTATTGCATGATTTGAATCAAATGAATGATATAGTTTTAGTATTGCCCAACATTACAACACAAGCAATGATTGTAAAAGATAACAATGCTTTTGGTGTGTTAGTTAATGGAGTAGATTATAATTTACTTAGCAAGCATCCTATGATTGGTAAATTTATAACATCAGCAAACATTGAAGACAATCAGACACCTATTGTTTTAGGAGCAAGGTTAGCTGAATCTCTTGGTGTATCTGTTGGTGATAGTGTTAGATTGTTATCACCAAATACATTAGTAAGTATTTTTGGATCACTGCCAAAAATTAAAGATTTGCAAGTTCATGCAATTTTTGATATTGGAATGTATGAATATGATAGCTCATTTGTTTATATACCATTGAATGTTGCAGAAAAATTTTTTGGCCTTGATGATGATAAGATTACTGGAATTGATTTATTTTTAACAGATGATAGAAAAACATCATCAATTAGTTACTATATATCACAATTTATGCCAGATTCATTGGTTTATGATTGGCGTAAAAAAAACTCTAGTTTTTTTAATGCTTTAAAGATTGAGAAAACTGTAATGTTTACAATACTCACATTAATTATACTTGTAGCAACTTTTAACATTGTTTCTGGTTTAATGATTTTAGTGCATGATAAAATGAACAGCATAGCCATTATGCGAACAATTGGATTTAGCAAGAGAAGTATTGCTTTAATTTTTATCTTATCAGGTTTATTTATTGGTGCATCTGGCGTGCTAATTGGAGTTATTAGTGGTTATGTTCTGGCTTCTAACATTGATAATATTAGAATTTTTTTAGAAAATAAGCTGAATATTAGTTTATTTAATCCAATGATTTATTTCTTAAATCATTTGCCAGCAATTGTAAAATTTAATGATGTTCTAACTATTGTATTACTAACTATGTTTTTTTCACTAACTGCTACAATTATTCCAGCATTAAAGGCTGCAAAAACTGCACCAAGTCAATTACTGCGTTTTTACTAGTTTTATTAGCATTGTGTATTGACAATATATATCATTTTATGTATTCTATAATAATATTTTTTTTAATTTAAATGAGCTTATACAAAATGAGTAACACTCATAGTGCTAAAAAAATGATAAGAAAAATTATAAATCGTGCATCGCGCAATAAGGCTATAAAAAGCAAATATAAAACATTTATAAAAAAAGTAGAAAAGGCAATATTATCTGGGGATAAAGCAAAAGCACAGGAAGAATTTAAATTAGCTCAACCTATAATGCAAAGTTCACACTCTAAAGGTGTTTATAAGTTAAATACAGTATCAAGAAAAATTAAAAAATTATCAGCAAAAATTAAAGCAATGCCAGGTGCTTTTATAGTTGGTGGAGGTGAAGCTTGAGGAGTGTTAATTTCTCAATAGCTGTAGATGGACCATCTTCATCTGGTAAGGGTACTTTAGCTGTTGGTTTAGCTAATTATTATAACTTGCCATATCTAGATACTGGTGCTATGTATCGTAGCTTTGCTGCACTAGTTATGGAGAAATTAATTGATCCACAAGATAAGTTATCAGTAATAAATTTAGCCAAAACTTTTCAATACAATTTAAGTTCTATAAGAAATTCATCTGAAGATGTTGCACGTGTTGCTTCTATGGTATCAGCTATTCCTGATGTTAGAGATATTTTTGTTAAATGGCAGAGATCTTTTTCTAAAGATGGTGCTGTATTAGATGGCAGAGATATAGGTTCAGTTATTCTAAAAGATGCTAGTTATAAGTTTTATATTACAGCTGACTTGAGTATTAGAGCTCAGCGCCGTTTTAATGAGCTGAAAGTTAAAAACATAGATTGTGATCTTGATTCTATAATGCTGCTTTTAAAGCAAAGAGATGAAAATGACCTCAATCGTCTTGTGGCACCGCTTAAGATTAGTGATGATGCTGTGGTTATAGATGCCTCACATCTTACTTCTGAAGAGGTTTTAAATTTTGCTATTAAAAGTATTCAATCTAAAGATTAATTAGGAGGTTTGTTTATATTATGAGTTATATTTATAGTAATCGTAGGTACAATCCATCAATTACAGAGCTGGTAGCAGTTGATGAAAATTTTGAAAATCTATTAGATAACTCTGCTTTTTTGAAAAATAGAGAAAATAATTTAATCCAAGGTGTAATAATAGGAATGGATGGCAAAGAAGCAATAGTAGACATTGGTATGAAAGTAGAGGGCAAAATACCAATTAGTGAATTTGCTCTGGGTAAACAAGATAGTGAGTCAATTAAAATTGGCGATGTAGTTAAAGTCTATCTTGAGTGCATAGAAGGACTGGATGGCATGGCATCTCTTAGCCGTGAGAAAGCTTTAAGAGAAGAGATGTGGGGTAAATTAGAAAAAATAGCAGATAATGGTGATACTATTGAAGGCGTTATTTTTGGTAAAGTTAAATGTGGTTTTACAGTTGATATACAGGGTGTTGTAGCATTTTTGCCAGGTAGTCAGGTTGATGTAAAGATAGTAAAAGACATGACTTCATTAATGGATAAACCACAGTTATTTAAAATTTTAAAAATGAATAAAAAACAGGGAAATATAGTTGTTTCACGTAGAGCAATTCTAGAAGAATCGAGAAATGAATTACGTGGTAAGCTGTTAGCTAATATATCTGAAGGTGATATTGTGGATGGTGTGATAAAAAATATCACTGATTATGGTGCATTTATAGATTTAGGTGGTATTGATGGATTGTTGCATGTAACTGACATTGCTTGGAGAAGAATTAACCATCCATCTGAGTTGCTAAGCATAGGTCAAGAGCTTAAGACAAAAATAATTAGATTTGATAAGGTTAAAAATAGAATATCTTTAGGACTTAAGCAAGTTGAACAGAATCCATGGATTGGACTATCAAATAAATACCTTATTGGCTCAAGACATGAGGGTATTGTTACAAATTTAACGGACTATGGAGTGTTTGTAGAGCTTGAGGATGGTATAGAAGGTTTGGTATATATTTCAGAAATTAGTTGGCTAAAATTTAACAATAATCCACGTGATCTTCTGCATAAAGGCCAAAAAGTTATGATTGAGGTTTTGAGTATAGATGAGGAGAAAAATAAAATTAGCTTAAGTATTAAGCGTTGCACTGACAGTCCATGGGTAAAATTTGCTGAAAATTATAAATGTGGCTCAATAGTTGAGGGTGCTGTTAGACATATAACTGATTTTGGCATATTTATTGGGTTTGACAATGAGCAAGTAGATGGTTTAGTTTATGTTTGTGATATTACTTGGGGTGACAATCCAGATAAAGAGTTGTTTAACTATAAAAAAGGTGATAGGGTAAAAGTTAAGATACTCAATATTGACCCTACAAAAGAAAAAATATCAGTTGGTATTAAGCAAGTAGAATATGATCCAATGGAAGATGCATTACAAAATATGAATATTGAACAAACTGTTGAATGCACTATATCAGAAGAAAAAGATGATTTCATTGTTGTAACAATAAGCAAAGGTGTTGATGGTATGATTAAAACAGAGGATTTTGGTGAAAAAGTGCCATTAGCTGGAGTAAAAATTATGACCAAAGTTGTTGAAATAGATCCAGACAGAAGATTAATTTTATTAACACCAATACAACACAGCTAAAGTAATGAGGTTTTTATGTCATTTCCAACCATAGATCTTTTGCTTAGTATGCAATCACTGCGATCTAAGATAGTGAAATGGAGAGTTCTGGCTATACTTTTTTTCTTTTTGTTAATTATTTTTATTTTTAACAACAACATAAAAAGTGTAAATCCTGCTGCATCTAACCATTGGATTGCAAGAGTTACAATAGATGGAGTAATAACTGAAGCTGAGTATCGTAATTCTTTGTTAAAAGATTTGCGTAACAATAAACATTGTGCTGCTGTGGTGATAAATGTAAACAGTCCAGGTGGGTCAGTAGTTGGAAGTGAGATATTGTACAATGATATTAGCTACATAAATGAGACAAAACCAGTTGTGGTATTAATGGGCACAATTGCAGCATCTGGCGGCTATCTTTTATCTTTAGCTGCTGATAGGATATTTGCACACGAAGGAACATTAACTGGTTCAATAGGAGTGGTAATAAATAGCTTAGAGTTCACTGGTTTATTTGAAAAATTAGGAATTAATCCACTAGTGATAAAAAAACCATATTTGAAAGCAGTACCATCACCATTTGAAAAATTTTCAGAAGATGGTAGAAAGGCAATTGATGGAGTTATATCAGATATATATCAATATTTTTTCTCTCTTGTAGAAAAGAATCGCAATATATCAAGAGATAAGTTATTAAAAATAGCAGATGGTAGAGTTTATACAGCACGCCAAGCACTAAATTTTAATCTTATAGATCAAATTGGAAATGAGCAAGATGTGTTATCATGGTTGAAAGAAGAAAAATCTATTAATTATCCTGTACGTAATTTTGAAATAAAAAGTAAGTCATTTTTTTCACATAATATTTTGCCAAAAAAAATTACAGCATTGTTTAACAAGGGATCATCCTCTTTAGAATTAGGTTTGCAAGCACTTTATGTTCAATGAACTATTAATTTAAGGCTTATAGTGAATAATTTATTTGTACAAAAAATAGCAGAAAAAATTTTTTTAGATGATGAATTAATCAATGAGATGTTAAAAATATTTTTTTATGAAATGACAAAAATACTTAAAAGTGATAAAAAGATATCTTTACATGATTTTGGTGTATTTTCTGTAAAATTGCATAAAAGTTATACAACAATCAATCCATCAACGCTTAAAAATATGGATGTTGAAAGTTATTTTAAGACTTATTTTAAGCCATCATGCAAATTGCTGCAAGATATAAATTATTCAAGCATATGTCATTTTTCTTGTGAAAGCTAGAGTTATAACTTATGCCAAAAAGGTCAATCTGCCAATAAAATTATTATATGATGCAGTAGCAGATGTTGCAAATTATCCAAAAATTTTAAATTATGTAAAATGTGCTGAAATTTATAATGTCCATAAAAATAGTATGACTGTTAAAATGTTAGTTGGGCGTGGGCCAATAAGTTTTTCTTATGATTGTAATGTCAACATGTATTCTCAGTCTACTATATATATCTTTTCAGATAATGGACCTTTTATTTTATTAAAGGTAAAATGGGAGTTTATTAAAATAGATAATTACACTACTATGGTCAGGCATAAGCTAGAGTACAAGCTTCATAATCAATGGATGGAAAAAGCTGCAGCAATTGCATTAAAAAAAAATAAGAGTTATACAATAGATGCTTTTGAGGTTTATGCTAGAAAATTGTTTAATTAAAATTTAAATTTTTAACATATTAAATTTAATAATATTAACTATTATTAAATTTAATATGTTAAAAA
>NZ_CAWVOK010000016.1:0-8074 GCF_963930935.1 Candidatus Xenohaliotis californiensis | reverse complement strand
CTTATAAAACACACTCAAGAAATCAATAATAACAAATTAAAAACATGGCAAATTGCAATAGTTATACTAATGTTAGTTATACTGCTTAAAATAACTGTCAACCACTAATAATCAACACCCATAAAATAAAGAGCATATGCTGGAGCAGTAGCACCTGCTCTTTTTCTATCTTTGCTTGCAATTATTTGCATTATTTGCTCCGGTTTCATAGCACCAAGTCCAACAGCGCAAAGTGTACCAACCATAATACGAACTTGTTTATGGAGAAATGATCTTGCGGATAGCATTATATCTATGTAATAACCATCTTTTACTATCTCAATATCATCTATAGTGCGTATTGAGTTATATGCCTGACATTCTGAAGAGCGAAAGGCATTAAAATCATGTCTACCCATAAAAAACTTTGCTCCTCTGCTCATCTCTATCACATTTAATGCTTTATACACTTGCCACCTTCTACTTTTTTCAAAAACAGCTGGTACTCTGCGATTAAAAATACAGTACTTATAATGCCTCTTCTTTGCTGAGAATCTAGCATGAAAACTATCTGGCACTAACTCAGCATTAACAATAGAAACCAATTTTGTCCTAAGGTAAAAATTTAAAGCATTCATTATGATTATTGGTGATAACTCTCTATTTATATCAAAATGAACAACTTGTGCTACTGCATTCACACCAGCATCAGTTCGTCCAGCACAATAGACAGTTACCATTTCTTGCAAAAAATATTGAAGTGCAGATTCTATCACAGATTGAACAGAAAGCAATCCCTGCTGTTGCTGCCAACCATGAAAACCAGATCCATTGTATTCTACAGTCAGCTTATAACGCAAACTAATGCCTCTTTCTTACCAGTAAGTCAACAAAATCATCCAAACGCACCTGCCTAGATCTCTTAAATCTTTCAGCTTTAACAATATTCATTACAGCATTTGCACTATCTTGTAGATTATGATTAATTACTACATAATCATACAATTCCCACTTAGCAATCTCATTAGCAGCTCTGTGCATTCTATATTCTATAGTTTCTGTGGTATCAAGTCCACGTTTATACAATCTTCTTTTCAATTCTTCCATTGATGGTGGTAACACAAAAACACTTACTACTTCTTCTTTTGCTTTAGATAAAAGTTGTTTATGACCTTGCCAATCAATATCAAAAACAACATCTATACCTTTTTCTAAGCAACCTTTCACATTACGCTCTGTTGTACCATAATAATGGCCAAAGACATTTGCATGTTCAAGAAAATCACCATTATTAATCATTTCTTCAAATCTTTCTTTTGAGACAAAATAATAATCAACACCATCTATTTCACCCTCCCTAGGTTTGCGCGTTGTAACAGAAACTGAAGAAACTAAATCACGATCATTTTTAAAAATATTTTTTACTATGCTAGTCTTACCAGCACCTGAAGGTGAAGATATGACTAACATAAAACCTTTTCGGTTCATAGAACAAACAATACAGATTAATAAAAATATTGTACAATAAAATATTGAAAATTACTATTATCATAGCTTGACATAATTAACCAGCTTAAATAAACAATACTAAAAGATATGTTTTTTACATTCTTTGCTAGGTATCAAGTGCTTATTATTTTTGAAAACAACAAATTACTATTCTCTAAACCAAAAAGCTGGATGTCATAAAAATCTTTTTTACTAACTAAAACCTTAAAAAATTTTGAGAAAAACCTTCTATACTTCCATCATGCTGCCTATCTGGCTATAATTTCTAACCTACTAGTATCATATAGCTATATACACCTTGCTTGATTCTAATTATATCTAAAACCACTCTAGCTATACTAAAAGTATCTAAATAGACATTTATCAAAAAATCATTTACTACTTTAGTTAAATTTTCATATATAGTAACTAATTAAAAGCTATAATCCATCAAAATTACCTGTCATTTTCATTGAAAGAAAAATAATGCCATTCCCATTTCTAGCTGCTGCTAATGATGCTATTTTTATAAAACTTCCTACATGAAAAATTGCTAATAACAACCCAAGAGAACAGGCTTGAAAAACAGCCGTTAAACCTACAAAATCAACAAATAAAAAGAGAAGCTAATAGACTAAAAGCATTGCAAAAAAAATTCCTAAAAACTATTCAATTTTTGACACAATTAGCAAACAAAACAAAATGAACTGGATATTAACTATGTACAAAGCAAATTAAAAAGTAAGTATAATGAAAGAAAATTCTTTAAAAGATTTTGTGCAGAGTGCAGTAAAAAGCATTAACTATTTAGTTGATAAATACTTTGTTGTTGTAAAATCATACAACAATTAAAATAGCTTATTAATAATGTAAATTATACTTCAAGCACAAATCAATAAAACAGTAATGCACACATAAAGCTACATTAAAACATCTAAATCACTCTCAAAGCTATCTATAAAATCCTTAATAACATTCAACCCTAGATGCCAAAAACTTCTTTCACGTGGATTGAGATCAAAACCCTCTAGCAAAACTTTATAATTTTCAGAACGCCCAGCCTTTAATAATTTCACATAATTATCAACAAAACCATTATGCCCAACTCTATACTGCTCATATAAAGCATTCACCAGACAATCACCAAAAGCATATGAATAAACATAAAAAGGTGAATGAATAAAATGAGGTACATAACACCAATAATATTTATAATCCTCAGCTAATTTAACAGCATTGCCCAAAGAATCTCTTTGAGTTTTTAACCAAAAATTACATATATCATCCAATGAAAGTTCGCCACTTATTCGTTTTTTGTGTACTGCAAGCTCAAAATCACAAAAAGATACCTGTCTTACTACTGTATTCAACATATCTTCTATTTTACCAGCTATCATTACTGTACGTTTATACTTATCTTTTTCAGCATCTAACATTGCCCTAAAGGTAAGCTGTTCACCAAAAACAGATGCTGTTTCTGCAAGTGCCAAAGAAGCATTACTCATCAATACACCATTTTTAGCAGAAAGAACTTGATGTATTCCATGACCTAATTCATGTGCTAATGTAGCAACGTCACGCTTTTTACCTTGGTAATTTAATAGAATTACAGGATGCATTGATGGCGTTGTTGGATGTGAGAATGCACCTGACATTTTAGAAGAATGTGCCCTAGCATCAATCCAATTATTTTTAAAAAACATCTCACCTATATCTGCCAAATCAGGAGAAAAATCTTTATATGACTGTAAAACAATTTTTTTTGCATCTGGCCATGGTATATATTCATCAACACTATCATATGGTGCATTTCTATCCCAATAATCAAGCTTGTTCTTACCTAAAATTTTAGCTTTCAATGCATAATATCTATGAGATAGCTCACCATAATTTTCATGCACTACATCTAGCAACAAATCAACCACCTCATCATCCAAGTCATTTGCAAGATTACGTGAGCTCATTGGATGTGAAAATTTACGGAAACTATTATCAATAGCATGATTTTTAGCTAAAACATTAGTAATTGTAACAAAAATATCAATATTTTCTTTAAAAACTTTACTAATAATCATTGCAACATCACGCCTAATGCCACTATCAGATGATTGCATATATGAAAAAATTTCAGTTATATTTAAATCTTTATCATCATAATGAAAACGCAACGCAGCACTTTTTTCATCAAATAAATTACTCCATGCATGAAAATCAACTACAGACTTCTCAGCACTATATCTTTCCATAATCTCTGAAAATTGATGCTTCTTAAATTTTTGTGTTTCTTTAAACCAATTCTTATATACAGCAAGTGCTTTATTTTGATTAAAAGATGCTTCTAGCCACTTACAATCTATTTCATTAATCTCAATTGGATAAAAAGCAAGCTTAGATATCTCAGCAGTAATACTCTCAACTATATTTTGATAAAAATTAGCAATTACTTTATTATCAATAGATATTGATCTTACTAAAAAAGCATATGAAACTATCTTTGATGATAAATCTTCAATTTTTTCATATTCTTGCACAGACACCAGCAAACTACCTGCATCCATTTCAATAACTTTCTTCTTATATTGTGTAAAATTTGCAACCAATTTACATAGTAGTTTAATGTCAGAATCTATTGCTGGATCTGTTATATTCTGATAAAAATTTTTCAAATCCCAAACAGCTTTACTTAATTCTATATCTTGCATACACAATCCTAATAGCTAATAAATCTTTTAAAAATTATGGCAAAAAAAAAAAGAATTAACAACCAGTTTAATTAAGTAAATGCAATCGAACTAAAACACTTAAAATTCCATGTTATAAATAACTAATCAATTGATATAAGTGTCCATATAGGATTGGAGGAATTAATTTTTCTACTAAAAGTAAACTTATCTTCTATTTTCTGCACTTTGTTAATATCACCATACTTAATATTGCCATCATTATCTTTGATTGTTATTAACTGATCTGATTTAATTTGTAATTTTATGGAAACAATTCTACCAAAAAAAATAACGTTTGAAATTTTACATTCATTAATAGCAACTATTGTAGTTTCCTGAATTTCATTGCGCACTTTTCTTTCATTGATCATATCTTGAAATTTACTCATTACAATGGAGTCAACTAAAGGTCTAATAGTATCTAGATCACCTTTTGTAAAGGCATTTATTATCATTTCATAAGCTATTTCAACTTTAGCTATAAAGTCTAACACTTTAAATGATGAGTCTTCAGTAGCCAAACGTTTAATACTATCCTCAACCCCAGAAACAGCACTATCCAAAATTACTTTTGAAATATCAGCAGTCATTTGCTCAGAATCATCTTCATCAACATATTGTTCACTTTCTGTATCAATAACATTGTCCATTCTAGTAGATTTAGCATTAGCTCTTGATGCACTCACCCTGCCTCCACTTCCCACTTTACCTAAGATATTATGAAGTCTAACAAAAATAGCAATTGCTATTACCGCATAAAAAACTACTTCAACCAACTCTGCAGTCATAAAATTACCATGAATATTACTTGATGATATATAGCCATTGATTTATTATAAACAGAAGTAACTTAAATAAACATTAAAAATTTATGTCCTCAAATAAACGTACAAAAGATCAATCAGCAATTAATGAAAATAATGCTCCAAATTTTAGCATAAATCTTCAGTATCTAAAAGATATCTCTTTTGAAAATCCCACATCTCCTGCTGTATTTTTTCAAAAAAACAAAGAACAACCTCAGCTAAAAGTTAATGTAGATGTATTAGTTAATAAAATTAATGAATCAAGCTATGAAGTTATTCTAGGAATAAGTGCAGATGCTACAATGCACGAAGATAAAATTTATATACTAGAATTAAAATATGCAGCAATTGTTGCTGTGTTGCAATCATTAACAACAATACAAATAAAAAGACACCTTATGGTTGATGTTCCAACGCTACTCCTACCATTTGCAAGGCAAATAATTGCAACAATAGTTAGAGATGGTGGGTTTACTGCACTTGTTTTAGATCCAATAAACTTTGAGGCACTGTACAAGCAACACACAGAACAAAACTAACTTGACAATATATTGCGGCAATATTTTAATGCAGAATAAGTACTAATAACTGCCGCAAACCATAAAAAAACAACACTAAATATTCCATTACTAAAAATAATTAACATCAAAAGTGCTAGCATTTGTATAGCAGTTTTTATTTTTGCAGCATAGGTAACATGAAGCACTATGCCTTCTTTTGCTGCATATTCACGCAAACCAGATATCAAAATTTCTCTGCAAATTATAATAAGTGCTGGCATTATAGTAAATTTATCAATAATTTGAAAATTTATCAACATAACTATAGTTGTTATAACTATAATTTTATCAGCAATTGGATCCATTATTGCACCAAATCTAGACTGCGTAGACCAATAGCGTGCCAAATAACCATCTAAGAAATCTGTGATACTTGCACATACAAATATTACAGCAACAGGCCACATAGACCAATACTTTGCCATATAAAAACTTCCTATAAGCAATGGTATAACAACCAATCGTGATATAGTGAGAATATTTGGTAAAACAATTTGTATACTTTTCCTTTCCATTGTTTTATGAGATATATAGCCTGCAATAAATATCTAAATATTATTTTGCATAAATCATATATGTCAAAGAATTATTTATTAAACAACAATAAAAATTATAAACACATGTTAAAATATTTTATGAAAATAAAAGCAAACGATGTACTTTATCTACAAGGAATAAAGCAAGCGGAGCTTAACAAAAGCAAAGTATTGGTCAAAGATATTGGATACTATAAATTTGAACAGCAAAAAATCCATAGCATCACTATAACAAAATTTAATACAGATACTAAAACATGGCAGATACTGACAATCAATAGTGTTTTTGGTGAATATTATGCAATATCTCACCCACTTACCACCAATGAAATTAAAAACATTTTTGGTTGTTGTAATTTATTAAAATTGCTAAAATATCAAAATATAAAAATCATACCAAAATCCAATCAAATAAATGATTGGATTGATAAAAGTTATTCTAGTAGACCATTAATGCAAAAAGGACTGATCTCTATTGGCAAAAAAAATAAAAATATACCACTATCTTGTTATACTATAACAGGAAGTGATGATAGAATGTCTATAGATATAGAATGCTGGTCAACTGGTAAAATTATTACATATGCAACAGCATGTTACAATAACTATTTTATTCATCTATAGCCTTGCACATTGCCTCTTTAGTAATAACACCCTCTCTTATAACTATAATTTTATCATCAACTACCTGTACAACACTTGAAGCAACATTTCTATCTCCATCACTGTATACAGCTCTATCAACATACAAATCAATATTATTACACATATTTTTAGATAAATCTTGCCATTTATTGACAGGTTTACAGCCAGATAAATTCATACTAGTTGCAAACAATGGGCATCCTAATTTGGCAATAATATCTAATATAAAAGTATCATTAGGAGATCGAATACCAATATAATCACCCCATAAACCCAGTGAATCATAAACTAATGGTTTTTTTAACTCCAACACCAAAGTTAGAGCACCAGGAAAAAATCTAGTTAATAGCTTGTGTTCTATGGTATTAAGTTTTGCAAAATAACTAATACTATCAATACTGTTAACAAAAATTGCACAAGGTTTTTTAATACTCCGTTGCTTAGCAGCATATATCTTTTTCAATGCCACTATACTTCTAATATTGCAAGTCAATCCTGGCACAGTATCAGTTTGCAAGGCTAAGACACCATCTAATTTTAAAATATTAACTATATCATTAACTAACTTAGATGCTATTAATTTTTCATTATTATTCAAAAAACGAACTTGCATAATTGTTGAATTATTTTAAAGTTTTGTTAAAATACTATACTAAAAATTTTCCAATATAAAAATATGCATATTAATAAAAAATCAATGTTAAATATATTAATAGTCTATGTTTTATTATTACCATGTGTATCAATTGCAGGGCAAGGCATGCAAATTCCTAATGAAAGTATTGACAATGGTGCAATTGTAGTAACAATATGCAAAGCAATTAACATATTTACTGG
The DNA here is from genome assembly GCF_963930935.1 of Candidatus Xenohaliotis californiensis. Classification (NCBI taxonomy): domain Bacteria; kingdom Pseudomonadati; phylum Pseudomonadota; class Alphaproteobacteria; order Rickettsiales; family Anaplasmataceae; genus Candidatus Xenohaliotis; species Candidatus Xenohaliotis californiensis. The sequence goes on along the minus strand of NZ_CAWVOK010000016.1, from coordinate 500 downwards.
ACCAACTGGACAAGCATTGGTTGTAATAGTGATAATAATAACAGGCATAAGCATGTTTTTTGGTAAAATGACATGGATTATGGCTGCTGTTGTTATGGTTGGGATTGGTATAGTATTTGGCGCTGAAAACATTGTCAACAATCTTATTGGCGGGGCATTAAACTGTAAATATTATATAGATATCAATATTACAAGATAATTAATTAAAAATTAGATTATTACCCAATAAAACTTTGCCAGCAAGCATATCTGATTATTAATTGTTTATATAAAATTATGATTATTAAGCATAATTTAAAAAATATATTGTAATAAAGATATGTGTTATCTAATTTATTAATAAATATTATGATAAAAAATCTTACAAAAAAATCTAAAATTACCTATAGCATCAATCTTTTATTGCTAGCTATGATATCTTTAGTGGCATTTGATGTTTTTGCTAATAGCCCTCCTGCTACTGATGCAATCACACAAGCCATCTGTAACCTAGAGGTATT
>NZ_CAWVOK010000015.1:0-8069 GCF_963930935.1 Candidatus Xenohaliotis californiensis | reverse complement strand
ATTTTGCATTATCAATTGGCACATTCAAGTTGTTGCAAGACAGTTTTTGGAAAGTTTGATAAGTTTGCTTAAATTAATCTTAACTTATTTAAATCAATAAAATTAATCTTTAAAGAGTTAGATCTTGTACCTAAAAGAAATTCATAAAGAAATATCAGAATGTGATATCATTGAAAGAATGTTTAAATATTTGTGCTTAATAACATGTGGGCTAATAGAGTTAAGAAATCATTATAGGATTGGATATGATAAGCATGCTAATTCAATTAACAGATGCAATAATAACTTAGCAGAGAGAGAAGACCAATGGAAGAATATTGGGACAAATTGCTTATTTTAGTAATATAAGGACTAATTTTTTGTTTGCCAATATTCCATATTTATGGGTTTTATGTGTACAAATTTATTCAGTGAGATTAGCATGAAACTTGAGAATAGCTGGGGTGGAAGGACTCGAACCTACGCATGACGGTATCAAAAACCGCTGCCTTACCACTTGGCTACACCCCAACAATATCTTTGTATATTTAAATATAATTTAGATTATATACAATAAAAAGTCAATCAAAAACAGTTTTTACCCAGACTTGTCGGGGGTTCATCAATCAATATAAAATGTTACATAAAAATTCTAATTTAGCTGGAGATTAGTAGCTTGAGTTCTGGAAATAAAGCATATGAGATGCTGGAATTAAAGTTAGCATTAATTGATGATAAGCTGATATTAGTGGTGTTGTTGCTAAAAGTAGAGGAGAGCCTAACAATAGAAATGATGATGTCAAGATTCTTCAAATTGTTTACTACCACTATCTCAACAAATATAAGCAATGATTTAATTATTTAGATAGATGTTTTTCAAGTCATTAAATTTAGTTTTATCTATTAGTGACATATTCCTATTGCTAAATGATCTGAATTATATTGGGAATCTTTTACCTCATAAGTTCATCTTAAGTTCCTACAGAGCTCAGAAGATGTTATTTTTACAGGCAGTAATGCAACATACCATTGTTAGGCAATCTATTCCCTATTGTCTAATGTTTATAGGATTGATGATGAAAATGTTTGCATAAAATAATGCAATTCTTTAGCAAGAAATACGATAAAGTTATACAACATAGCATAGTACTACAATGCATTATAAGCTATCTCATGATGTATTAAATGTAATAGATTGTTGAGTTTATATTTGCACACTTACTTTTTCGTGCAATTACTATTTTTTTTCAGTATTATTAAGAATAATTTTGAACTAATTTGCTTAGTGGAGAATGTTACATTATATACTCAAAAGATTATTAATTTCTATACCTACATTATTTGTTATAATGTTAATTAATTTTTTTATTATTAATCTTGTTCCAGGTGGTCCATTAGAGCAGTTATTACACAGAGCTAGTAGCTCTGAGATTGATAATGCATCTTTTCTTGATAATGATGCAATTGATAGTTTAATTTCTGTTACAAAAAAAAGTAAGTATGATGCTGCTACAGAGCATATGCGTGCTATGTATGGCTTTGATAAGCCATTAGCCATAAGATTTTTTACCACAATGAAGAATTATTTATTATTTGATTTTGGTAATAGTTTTTTTTCAGGGATGAAGGTAATAGATGTTATAAAAATGCACATCCCAGTATCATTTTCTTTAGCATTGTGGAGCACAATACTTACTTATCTTATCTCTATTCCACTAGGTATCAAAAAAGCTGTTCGTAGAGATGGATCATTTGATATTGTTACTGATATTGCAGTAAATGCATTACATGCTATACCAAATTTTATGTTAGCAATTTTGCTATTACTTTTGTTTGCAAATGGTGGTTTATTTAATATTTTTCCAACCAGAGGTTTTCTTTCAGAGAACTGGAGTGAACTTACATCTTTTGCTAAAATTAAAGACTATTTTTTGCACATAACACTGCCAGTTGTTTCTATAGTGCTAGGACACTTAGCATTTTTGGTTTTTTTGTGTAAGAAATCATTTATATCTGAGCTAAAGAAGCAGTATGTTGTAGCTGCCTTTGCAAAAGGTTTGAGTGAGCGTAAAGTTTTGTATATGCATGTGTTTCGTAATGCAATGCTGGTTGCTATAGTGAATTTTCCTATATTTTTATTACACTCTTTCTTGCATGGTTCAATGATAATTGAGATTGTTTTTTCTTTGAATGGACTTGGGCTGCTGAGCTTTGAAGCTATAACAAATAGGGATTATCCTATGATTTTTGCTATGTTGTATATATTTACTATATTTGGTCTTTTGATTCATATACTTAGTGATGTATTGTGTTTTATTGTGGATAAGAGAGTAAGTTTTGATGGTATTAATCCGTAGTTTGTTTTGTTTATGATAAATTTATTTTGTTTATATAATGTCTAATTTTTCTATAAGAGAGCTACCCAATGCTTGTTTAGTAATGTCTGATGGTAAATTTTTTTTAGGATATCAAATTGGCATAAAAGGTGAAGTTGTTGGTGAGGCTTGCTTCTCAACAGCAATGACAGGATATCAGGAGGCAATAACAGATCCATCTTACACTGAGCAAATTTTATTTTTCACTTGCCCACATATGGGCAATACAGGTGTTAATAATGATGATAAGGAGAAAGATATAGTTGGTGTAAAGGGTATTGTATTGTGTAATTTTGTACACCTTGGTTCCAATCAACGTGCAAATGATAATTTTGATAAATGGTTGTGTGAAAATAAAATAGTAGGAATATATGGTTTAGATGTTAGGGCTATAACTAGATATTTAGCATCAAAGGGCTGTAATGTCAGCTGTATAATAGCTAGCTATCCTTATGGTATAAAATCACTTAATAGTAATTTTTTTAAATCCAAAAAAGGAGACAATGATAGTTTGCAGTATATAAGAAGTTTGCATAGTAAACTGTGCAATCAGAAAATGAAGAGTAATACAGATTTAGCGAAAAATGTGGTTTGCAATGAGCCATTTAGTTGGGAAAATGGTCATTGGAGTGTTAGTGCTATGCATAGGAATAATTTGCGTGTTGCAGTGATTGATTTTGGCGTTAAACTTAGTATTTTGCGTTTTTTATATTCATTGGGCTGTAATGTTAAAGTATTTCCTTATACTGTAAATATTAATGAGATATCATCTTATAAGCCAAATGGAATTCTGTTATCAAATGGCCCTGGTGATCCAATGCAAACCTTTATAGATTGTAAAGATTTGCTTATGTCTTTTTTATATAGCAATATTCCATTGTTTGGGATTTGTTTTGGACATCAATTACTTGCACTTGCACTTGGCGCCAAGACACATAAGATGGATCATGGTCATCGTAGCATTACTCATCCAGTTTTTGATGTTATAAATAATTGCACATACATTACAACACAAAACCATGGTTTTGTTGTTGATAAAACCACATTAGATACAGAAGAAATACAGATTACACATACATCATTGATTGATGGAAGCATTGAAGGCATCAAATCAATAAAGAATAAAGCATTTTCTGTGCAATATCACCCAGAATGTGCACCTGGTCCAAGTGATTCTATTTATTTGTTTAATGATTTTGTCCATATGATGAAAAAAGATATTCACTATTGCTAGCAGTTTGGCCATATAGTAAAATAAATTTATTATTTTATATGGTTGTTTCATGCATTTGAGTATTATTGGCCTGACATTGATTTGTATTGGCTCATTTTTTTTGCTAACTGCTAGTGTTGGAATATTGAGATTTCCTGATTTTTATACAAGGCTGCATGCAGCTGGTGTTGGTGATTCTCTTGGTGCACCATGTGTAGTTTTGGGTGCAGTGTTTTATAATTTTAGTTTTTTTACTTTGGCTAAAGCAATTTTAATATTATTAATAATGTGGATTACAAATTCTACATCTTGCCATGTATTGTCAAGAATTGCATATAACATGGGATTAGAGCCATTTACCTCAAAGAGGAAATGATGTTATATGTCAACTTGGCTGGTATAATTTTATTAATATATTTATTGATTATTGCCATATCAATAGCCTTTGTGCAGGATATTTTTATTGCTGTTCTTTTATGTGGAATGTTTAGTCTTATAATAGCATCAATATACATGATTATGGGAGCAATTGATGTTGCAATAACAGAAGCAATAGTGGGTGCAGGGGTTAGTACAATTTTTTTTGTCAATGCTATAAGATACACAGGTAGTGCTATTAAAAAAAGAGAACAATCTTCACGTGTTAGCATAGCAATAATTATTATGGTAACTACATGCATTGCATTGTTGGTTAGTATTAATGATATGCCTATCTATGGTAACGTTAAGAATCCAGCTAATAATAATATATACAGATTTTATATAGAGTCAGCACGTGATAGATTTGGCTTTGCAGATGTTGTGACAGCCATATTGGCAAGTATACGTGGTTATGATACAATGGGAGAAACAACTGTAGTTATGCTGGCTGCTATGTCAGTTATTTTGATAATAGGACTTGGTGATGAAAAAAAAGATAAATCATGATATGGCTATAGTGTTATCATCATTCTTGATGATACCAGCTATTCTTTTATATGGTTTGTATTTGCAAATTAATGGAGAAGATAGTCCCGGAGGTGGTTTTCAGGCTGGGGTTGTGTTTGCTGTAGTTTATATACTTTATGTATCGCTATTTGATTATAAGACTGCATCTAAGATTGTGCCTACTAATTTTTTCTTAAATGGTTTATCTTTAGGTGTTTTACTCTATTTAGGTACTGGTTGTGCATCAATGTTGATGGGTGGTAATTTTTTGGAGTATGCAGTATTTTCAAATAATTTTGCAAAGGCACAGTATATAGGTGTTTTTTTGATTGAGCTAGGCGTAGGTTTAACTGTATTTTGTGCAATGGTTATATTTTACATTAGTTTTATTCTTTATGATGGCAGGAATAGATAATGTTTTATATGTATCATGGTGCAATTTCTATACTGATTATGGTTGTAGGACTCTATATAGCAATGTCAAGCAGGAATTTAATTAAAAAACTCATAGGGCTTAATATTTTCCAAGTGTCAGCATTGTTGTTATACATATCATTAGCACATATTGATGATGCTATACCCCCTGTTCTTAAGCCAGATTATGGTAAAGATGTTGTATATCACAATCCATTGCCACATGTATTAATGTTAACAGCAATTGTTGTGAGTATTAGCACAATTGTTGTAGGTCTTGCAATGATTTGTCGTATCCATCATCTTACAGGATCAATGGAGGTTGATGGAATTCGTAATAATAATGATTAATTATTTATTTTTATTTTAGTAATATTAGCTTTGTACTGCTTGTTTATTTGTGACATTAATTTATTTTCTTCAATATATTTTTTAACATTTTTGTTGTTTTCAATTAATGTTTTATTACCTGTTACTATGAATTGTGCTATGATTTTTTTTGTTTTTTTGTCTAAGGAATTATAGCTATCATTAGTTTTTATAACTAGTTGCTTTATTTGCTTAGGTAAATCTTTTAACTTTTTATGATTTTCTATTGATTCTATGTTTCTAATGTAGATAGCTACTCTTGTATTATTATTGGCTAACATATTTTTTATGTTTTTTAATCTAGCATTGGCTAGTTTTTTATTGTGTATACTGAGATTTCTATAATTGTTTTGTATGCTAACTATTTCTTGTGGAATGAAATTTTCATAGTTGCTGAAATAGTTCAATCTTGCAACTGGCATTCTTGGATTTATATACTTATCATCTTCAGTTTTATATCCATTAGTCGTTTTGCTTGTTGTATCATTGGCTATATTATTAGGTTTTGCTATTTGATGCTTTTCTGTCTGATGATCTGTAGTTTTATCTGTTGTTTGTGTGTTGCTATGGTCTAAATTTCTAATTATATTAATTCTTGAGGGATCATTTGTAATAGATGTTGCATTGTTTGATTTCAATATGTTATTACCATTAGTATGTGGATTAGATAAGGTGGTGATATTTTTCTCTGGAGAAGGGAGGACAGCAATAGGTTTTGGTATTGGCTTAACAGATATGTCTTTATTTTTATTGATAGGCATTGGGTTTGGTGTATTTTCTACAGGTATGTTTTTTGATTTCAATATGTTATTACCATTAGTATGTGGATTAGATAAGGTGGTGATATGAGAAGGGAGGACAGCAATAGGTTTTGGTATTGGCTTAACAGATATGTCTTTATTCTTATTGATAGGCATTGGGTTTGGTGTATTTTCTACAGGTATGTTTTTTGGCTGATAAGGGGGCAATAATGGCATTGCAGTACTTTTTGGTTTTATATTTGTAGAGTCATTTTTTTTATTATTGATTGTTGATTTGTCATTGTCTATCTTGTTGCTACTGGGAATGTTTTTTTGTAGTGTTGTATTAAAGTCTTGTATGATTTTTTCAGAATCAAAATTATTGTTAGTTGCTGCATATGACAGTTTAGTAATAAATATTATTATTAATATAGTTATTTCATACTTTTTATTCTGCATTATATTTTAGTAGCTCAAAAAATATTTACAACTATTGTATTGATATTTGATAAAAAAAATATTAATTTGTTAATATCATATATTATATTAATATATAAAAATTCAGCTAATACTTGATAGAAATTTATGCTTTACATGTAGTACTGAATTTATCTGAGACTAAGGATAATAAGCTGTGTCTTGAGCTATCAGCAACCACAGTATGGTAACTTAGACTACTTTAGGAAATTTTTTCACTATGTGGTTTTATTGAAATGAGTATTAATTATAGATGTGCTTAATGTGTTAGATTTTTGAGCTCTTATACTATGTATGCTAAGTGTTAAGCTTTTTTTTTCTAGAAATAAGTATAGCTGTATAATTTATAGTAAAGGTTATTGTTAACAGTAAAATGCCTAATGCATATGCAGCAGCAGTATTAATGCTGTTGAAATCATGGTCACTGCGCAGCAAGAGTGACATTTGCGATGTAATTGTAGCAATTGGTTGAAAGACATTGTAAGTAATCTCAGGAATATTTCCTGCTGCCATTATTACTATAGTTGTTTCTCCAATAGCACGTGCAAATGACAGCAACACAGCATTTGCTATTTTTTTATATGACATAGGTAGGGAAATTCTCCTTATAGTTTCTACTTTAGTAGCTCCTAAGGCAATTGAGGCATTGAATAAGGTATTTTGTATTTCCATAATAGCTGTTAATGACATTAGCGTAATAGTTGGCATTATCATAATGCCAATGTTTATTCCTGCGCTCAATGTATTTTCATACTGTGAGTTTATGTTTAATGTGCTGGCTATATTGCTTAGGAGTGGGCCTATGGTGGATATAGCAAAATAGCCAAAAACTACGCTTGGTAATCCACCAACAATTTCAAAGAATGTTATAAGATTGTTTCTTGTTTTTTTTTTGCAAAAGTATGCTATATAGATAGCAGATGCTACACTAATTGGTGTTGCTATGGTTATTGCTATAATGGCAACTAATAATGAGCCAAACACAAGAGGGATTGTGCCAAATAATGGATTTGTTAAATCTTGTATGTTCCATATAGTGCCAAATAAGAATTTATATATTGCTATATTTAAGAAGAATTTTACTGAATCTTTTAGAAGTAGTGCTGTGATTATTATAGCTATTATTACTATTAGGATGGTTGAAGCATATAATAAGATATATATAATAGTTTCTAATAGTTTCCATATTTTTTTACTACATGCAAGCATAATATAGTAGAATGTGGTTAATAAATATCAGAATAATAATTATATTAAGCATACTTAATTTTTTCTGGCAAGTATTGATTTGTTATTGTTATAAAAGTGCTACATGTTAAATTTGTTATCATTGATATATTTTTATTGATAGCTTTGAGTGGTGCTATGCAAATTAGCAGTTATTTTTCTATTGATTATTTGATAAATATCAATGATTTGATAAAGTTTGGCCTAGAAGGTGTTTATATATATTTAATATCTTAAATAATAAAGAATAAATTATTTCACAATAGCATGATACAATATTGTATTGTTGTTTATGAAAGCAACATTTTTTGAATTTTACAAAAAAAATTTAATATAGACCCATGAGGC
>NZ_CAWVOK010000014.1:0-64787 GCF_963930935.1 Candidatus Xenohaliotis californiensis | reverse complement strand
CATTAATATGTATCTATGTAAAAATTAACTATGAATATATCAAAAAATTATCCAGAAATAATTTCAAGTTTAAGTAAAATATATCCTTGTGTCAAAAAAGCATCAGTAGATAATATTGTTCCTTATGGTTATGCTAGAGTCTCAAAAAAAGGTCAAGATTTAGAGTATCAAAAAAAAATTCTCTTAGGTATGGGAGTTAAGCCAAATTTAATATTTACTGATAGAGAGAGTGGAGCTAAGGAAGATAGAAAAGGTCTTCATATGGTTTTAAACTGCCTGAAAGCAAATTATTCTGTATTATTTATTTATAAAGCAGATATACTTAGTCGTAATTTTCCACACTATGTAAAACTTATAGAGAAAATAAACCAACTAGGTGTAAGAATTTTTACTCATGATCAGCATGAACTAACCTTTTTAGATTCAGCTAGGTTACTACAAACTGCTATGTTAGGTTTATTTTCTCATATGGAGAGACAAGCTCTAATAGAAAGAACCACTGAGAGTTTGAAAGGTAAAAAATGTGGTAGAAAATCCTTTCAGTTTACTCCCAAGCTTAAAAAAGAAATTATTAAAAGATTAGCTAACAAGCAATCTATTAATTCTATCTCTAAAGATTTAAAGATTACTTATTCAGTTTTATATAAATATATACCTAATTTATTAAATTTTTAACATTTGGTTTTTAGATATATTTCATCCTAAAGCAAGGAGTTTAGTTTATTTTGAAGCAAAATTCATTAAGTAAATCCTACCCTTTGTAGGTTTTACCTGTCAAACAAGCTCAGCTTCATTTATTACAGTTCTTCTCTAAAGAGCAAAAGATTCATAATTTTCTATTACTATGAAGATCACGTTCTGTTAAATAAATACAGGCATTTGTTATAGATGAAAAATTGAATTAACTATTATCTATCCATACAACTGTATAATAATCTACATGAAAAAGTATTAAATTCGTTTACATTTTCTCATTCTTGGTTTAAATATGGTATTCTATTTATGTTCTATTGGTCTAGACACGGATACTTTTAATAGCTTGTTGTACATGAGAAATAGATATGCATTTATATGATAATATACTTAGATTTTTCATGTCAATAGACATGTTTACTGTTTCTTTTATGTTTCTTTTGTTTTCCTGTCTTTAGTGTTATGATTCATGCACATTCACTATTGTAAGTATATGCATATTTGTTTTTGAGTATTTTGGCATATATAATTAAACATAATAATAAGTTTAATCAATGTAAGTAAACAGTATATGAAGCATGATATTACTTACTATGCTAAACATTGTTATTTTGCAAAGGTTTATGATTTTAATAAGAAAATATCAGATGAAAATATAGAGAAGATTAAAGAGCTTTTGCATTACAGTGCCTCTAGTACAAATTTACAGCCATGGTATTTTATCTTGCCTTCCACAGTTGAGGGTAAGATACGTATTGCCAAATCAACAGAAGAGAAGTATCCATTTAACAAAATTTTATTTTTAATAATTTATATGTTATAGCGTTTTGTAGTAAGTTAGAAGTTGATAAAATGCATATGCTTAAGGTGTTAAAGCAAGTAGAAAAAGATGGACGTTTTGTTGTTGATCCTGAAATTCATAAATCACAAATGTACATGGCTTGTAAGTTGTTTGCTAATTTACATAAATATGATTTTAAAGATGTGCAATATTGGATGGATAAACAAGTCTATCTTAATATTAGTCAGTTTTTGCTTGGCATTGCTACCTTAGATACTGATGCAATGTCAATGAAAGGTATTGACACTAAACTGGATGAAGAATTTGGTTTGCGTGAAAAAGGTTTTAGCAGTCTTGTGGTGTGCCAATTGGGCATCATCATCATGAGTTTTAATGCTACTAAGCTGCCTAAGTCTCATTTGCCTTATTTAAAAATGCTCACAGGGGTGTGATAATGGTAAAAAATATTTTGATCACTGGCTCCACTGATGGCATTGGTCTTGAAACAGCAAAGAAATTGTTAAAACAAGGTCACTATGTGTTGCTGCATGGTCGTAATTCTCGAAAATTAGAGAATGTTGTGGCAGAGCTTTCTGCTTTAGGGAAAGTGGAGAGTTATGTTGCTGATTTATCTGATATGAATATGGTAAGAAAGTTAGCGAAAGAGGTATCAGATCACCATAAGAAGCTGGATGTTCTCATCAATAATGCTGGGGTTCTTAAAGCACCTAATATCGTGACAAAAGATGGTTTGGATATTCGTTTTGCAGTAAACACTATTGCACCATATTTGCTAACAAAATTACTTTTACCATTGCTTGATAGTAAATGTCGTGTGGTTAATTTATCCTCTGCTGCACAGGCTTCAGTTGATTTGGATATATTAACTGCTAAGAATAATAAGCTAAATGCAATGGATACTTATTCACAAAGCAAGCTTGCTATTACTATGTGGTCATTTGCTATGGCAGACTCACTTGGAAGTGATGGACCTATTATTATTACTGTTAACCCTGGTTCATTATTGGCAAGCAAGATGGTTCATGAAGGGTTTGGAATAGTGGGCAATGATATCAGTATTGGTGCAGACATTCTTGTTCGTGTTGCAATATTTGATGAATTTTCAGATGCTTCTGGTAAATATTTTGATAATGACAGCAAGCAATTTACTAATCCTCATTCAGATGCATTGAATAGTCAAAAATGTAATGCAATTATTACTCAGATTGAAAGTTTTCTTTCTAAATTATAAATGATATGGCAAAATTATGTTATATATTTGTTAGGGTTATTTTATGTTAAAATAATCATTGCTATTCTTTAGTATTCTCATACCATTATATCTTCTATGGTAGTAAAATAATTAACTTTTTATTATTTTTTAATATAGACAATGGAGATTTTAGTATTTGCTATTAGATTAACCTTATTCTTTTTAATATTTCTGGGAACTGGTAATATTTTTTATTGAGAATTTAAGATAAGCATATGATACAATTTATATCATATGCTTTGCATCATAAGTTTATTTTTTATCTTTATAGACATTGAAGAAAATTTTATAAAGTTTAAATAACAATGATTCTAAAGTAATAGATCCTTCGCCTAATAAAATATCTTTAGATTCTTTAAGTGCTTTGTCATTTTGCAAATAGTGTAATCTTAGATATAAAATTTCTTTTGAAAGCATCTTTCCTTTAGCTTCTTTAAATTCTTTTGTTTTGTTAAATAATTCTTTTAAGATTAATAAAAAAGTTGTTTCATTGTTTAAAAAGTCTCCAATAGTGCTTGATGGAGATGGCACATAACTTAAGGCACTTCTAGATAGTGTAATTATATTATCACCTATGGAGTAAATGCTTTCAAACTGTTTTTCAGGTTTGTATTGAGAAATGCTCATATAAATTTCTGGTGTTTCTTTTATTTTATTAACAATGGATTTTTGTCTAATTTTATAGAGATATTCGGTAATATCAAATATAGTTCCTACTACAACAAGAGGACTTATTCCTGATCCTACTTCTGAAAATAGATAGTCTCCAGTTGAGCTAGGAATTGCTTTTGTTAGCTTACCGCGGTCATACATAAGTATTCCTTTTTTTTTCACTATTGTTTGAGAAGGTTCTCTCCAAAATGCTTCAGTCATAATTTTACCCCATTACATAATATTGAATACTATTCAAGAGAATTATATTTTTTTATAACGTTATGTAAATAATTTATTTTATGTTGTTCTTGTTTTAGAATATTCAATTAGATTATTCACTGCCTTCTCATTTAATTAATTAATCAAGTAAATCAATACATCATAGATGAAAAGTGCCAACCTGCAATATTATTCCAACTCTTAATATTAACTCAGTAATTATTGTAACAGCAGGTACAGTTTATAAACAGATGGTTGGAAGATTTTGTGTTAAAAATAAAATGACAACTGATACAGTTATTGATAATAGAAATTTTAGTACACTGAAGTTTGCTGAAAAGACAATAAAAAAGATGTATAATTCATAATTGACTATTGTGTAAATGTGCTGTCTGGTGATAAAAATTTGATATTTTGCCTTTAGTCAAAAGTAAACAGGGCTATTTTAATCTTGTTAAGTTTGTTTTAGAGTCTTCTATCAGATTTGCAGAAGAATTATTTGTTGTTTTTATGGACTAATTAACTTAATACTGATTTAATTATGTTTGATAGTAATTCAGTTAATGGATTAATAACTGCTTGTGCAAAAAGTAAGGTTAATAATGTATATGCTAGCCATACTAATACAAGCCTTTGATGTTCATCTGTATTTATAAATACAATAATGCTGCTGATTGATTTACCTATCAGTGCAACTTTTCACTAGTGATAGTCAATACAGCATTTTGTCATTAAATAATGCTATCAAACTCATGATATGTTGATGTGTATTAGTAGTGCTCAATATTTCAGATGAGAATCCTTGCAACTCTATAATTGGCAATCTTCCAAAAATAGAACAACTCATTAAGTTAAGTCATGTGTTACAATATCTCAAATGTTTGATTTCTGAAGGAAAATTTAAATTTAAAGTTATAGGTCTCAGTAATATTGTAGGGTCATTATACAGTCATTTTTAACAAAGTTTTGTGTTTGGGAAGTTTTATATTAAAGTGTTGATCCTATTGCATAGTTGATTGATGGATGGCACACTGTGCAGTCATTTTATATATGGTAACTAAAATTTTCAACAACAACTTTAACATCTTCCTGACATATAAATCTATACTAATAACCTCAGTTAATAGGAACAGTATTGCCAATTTATTTGTAGTAAGAGTGCATAAAGCTTGTGAAATTATCCTTATTAAGGAAAGTTTATATTCCAGCATATTTTCTTATAGTTGAAAGCTTTGCTTCTGTAAGATGATATCTTTTAGTTTGTTTTTGCTCAGAGTCACAAGTTAATGTCAAAGATGATTTATTCCAGGCAAATTTTTTAGCTATCAGTCCTATATATACCAGTATGATAAAAAACTAGCTTTCATATATTATTTTACAGTCTTTTTAGGTAAGTTCTTCCAGTAGCTCGCTTTGATATTTTTTTTTCTAAATACTTTAGTAGGTGGTATCGGACAATTTTTAAGGCATTTCAAAGAGACATATGATCATCTTTTTTCAGGAAACATAAAAGATATATTTAAATCATTGCAAATAGCTAATATTATTAATTTCTCATTTTTTAATGTAGATCAAAATACTGTGTTTAAGCAATAATTTACATACTGTTTTGCAGCTTAAATCTTTTAAACATTACCTATTTCCTATAGATTTTTCTCACCGAAACATCTTTCTGGAAATACTATATCAGTAAAAGTATTTTAAAAAAGAACTGCTACACTTCAATTATATCATTATGAAAAAAATCACATTGTTACACTATTTTTACCTGCTAGTGGCAAAACCAATAGCATGTAATTTTTCAGTGAGAATGCAATATTTTTTGTTTTTTTGTAAAGAAGTTTTTTCATATAAATTTTTAAACTAAAAATAGAACTATAGTAAGAGATTTTACTGAAAGAATGCTCATATTTTATATGATGTATTTTGTCCAATTGTAGCACAGTAATACTTTAAATTTTTATATTGGCCTTGGCCTTTGTCATGCTAAAGATGATTTGATATTAGAATTGACAATCTGTGAATTGTTGCTAAATACTTGACAAAGCTGAAAGAAGAATTTTTTGGTTTTGATAATTTTTTTATTGAGAATGTGCAAACCAATTACGTAATTGCATTACTGAATTATTGGTAGCATTTCAAAAGGTTCCATTCTTCTTTCTGCAATAAATTTCTTACTGGTAACATCTTTTGCAACATACTTCAGATTAGTACCTGAGGCAATGACTGATGTTCTCAGAGCTGAAAGTATTTAGGGAGTAAGGGAATGATACCACTTGATTATTTACTGGATTCATATTGACAACACACCTAGCGTTAATCAATATTCCAGTTCACGAACCGAAGTCCACAAGTTTCGAAGAAGAGGCCGCAGCTGCAAAGGAAACCGCAAAGTATTGCCCAAGTTCTATTGCCCCACATTATGCGCTTTTCTCAAGAGCCCAATTTGTTTAGCTATCTCTCTAATTACTGGCACTGCCACACTATTACCAAACTGCCTTTGGTATTCTCCCTTCCCTAAAGGAAGGCATCAGCGCCAGCATGTTTCGAACGACCACTCTTTATTGAGTCCAAACAATAAAGTTTGTAATTTGGCATTCTTAGCAAATGACACAAAAACAAATGGATTACTAGTTGCTCCAGGCCTAGTTGTTTAATACTGTTATAGATGATATCAGAATGGCAATCTCAGGAACCATTGCAGGTGCAACAAAATTTAATATCGAGTTGCATATGGTTTTTTTTCTTTTGTCTTTATGAACAATAGCGAGCTGAATATTTAATTCATCAGCTATTAAGCTGCACTGCTTAACATTTTTTATATCAGGTGCAACAATCACAGAACTAGAACGATCAATATCAATACTTCTGATAATGAATTTAACAGGCGAGATGTTGCAAAAATATCCTGAAAATAAACTAGGAATTGAATTATGATGGACATCAAAACTATAAATAGTGATAATTCCCATATTTAATAATATGTCTAAGATAATTCTAATTCCAACAGCACTTCTGTTTCAATATCACCTGTTTTAGTTTTTGTTTTTTCTTGATAATATTGTCTTGAATATATAAATATGGGATTGTCATAGAAATGTCATGCGCTCCAGCACGTTTTACGATGTCAATCATCATAAGCAATTCCATCAATCTCATATTTGGGTATGGAAATAACTGATGTGTGATGTTGATTTTTTGTCCTGATAAGTTTTCTTTACTACCTAGTTGAAGATTAGCGATTGATTCATAATAAAATTCAGCATCAGGAACATTAAAAACTTTCTCCATTAATTTGCGTTTTAATTGGCAATCTTTTTCACAAAAAATTCTCGCATCTGTTATGGTTGTTGCTCCTTATTTAAGTGTGTAAAATCTTTACTGTTGGTTCTGCACAAGATATCTTTGAGCGAAACATTGCAGTTTTCAAAAACTCATTCTATTAAAACATCCTTCTCATTATTAATGACACATGTGACTGCACTATGAACACATGAGACATGCAATATTGTGTCATCATCTGTTGTTTTTACTGGTATAGCGTCATTAATATCTGTTATAGTTCAAATATAGATTGTCAATTACATCCCCTGTAGCTTACCTTGTATTTATTAGCTTTTCTAATTTCTTCTGCAATTGATTGTAGTTGCTATATTAAGGTTACACCTATGCTTAGTAACCCCCTTTCTTTAGTTAGTTGTAATTAAATTTATAAGCAGATATAATCATATAAACAATTAATAATCTATGTAATAATCAGTTTGACTATGGATAATAATAAAAGTGATCTATCTTTCATAAAGTATGAAAATTTATATTTAATATGTAAAGAAATTATAGATATTTTACAAAAAGCCAATGAGCAAATAGAATCTACTATACATAGCAATATTATAGACCCTTTTTCAGCTGTATTTGAAGCATCATTTTAGGTTACCACTTGAAGAATGGATTGAAAGAGAAAAATCAAGATAAATACATAAAACATTTCAAAATGCTATAGGTGGGTTTCATCAAAAAATTCTAGGAAAAATAAAAGGCTGGGAAGATCTAGGGAGTGGTAATGTTGTTGATATTGTTAACCATGAAAAGAAAATAATTGTGGAAATCAAAAACAAGTATAATACAATCAAAGGCAATCATAAGGTAGCAATATATGATGATATTGATTTAATCCTAAAAGATAAATATATAGGATATACAGGATATTATGTAGCTATTATTGATAAAAAGAGAATCAACTTATCATTTACCCCTCCGGATAACAAAACTAAAACAAGAAGAAAAGAAAATCAGTATATTAGGCAAGTAGGTGGTAAAACATTCTACACAATAGCTACTGGAAATGAGAATGCTATTGAAATGATTTATCAAATAGTTCCTAAAATTATTTCAGATATTATTGGTGCATCTGACACTAACATCAGCAAAAGCTCTTTATTTACAGAATTCTTTGAGAAAAGCTTTAAATAACCCTTGCTTTATGCAATGGTTATTTATATAATAGAGTTATTGGTTATAAATTTTCTCAATGATTAATTATATATAATGAAACTAACAGTCCACGAAGTGAGTAAAAATCTTTCTGTTTCTCCTGACACAATTAGGAGATGGAATAAGAAAGGATTAATTAAAGCTACTCGATCTTCTCAGAATTATAGATTATTTGATTTAAAAGAAGTTACTAGATTGTACAATAAGCTTAATCTTAATAATACTATTACTGATAACCTTTATAAGATATTCATTGAACAAGACAAAAGTAATTACACTGGTATTGATTTATTTGCAGGAGCTGGAGGAATGGCTTTAGGCTTTGAAAATGCTGGTTTACATCATCTTTTATTAAATGAGATTGATAAAAATTGCATAGCAACATTAAGAAATAATTTTTATAATACTGAAATCATTCACGATGATATTAATTATATTTGTTTTAAACAATATATGAATAAAATTGACTTCATTCAAGCTGGGTTTCCTTGTCAGGCTTTTAGTTATGTAAGAAAAAGTCTAGGGTTTGAAGATACTAGAGGGACATTGTTTTTTGAATTTGCAAGAGCCATTAAAGAAACAAATCCTAAAATAGCTATAGGTGAAAATGTACGAGGCCTTATTAACCATGATGAAGGTAGAACATTACAAACAATGATTAAGGTTCTAAAAGAATTAGGTTACAAGGTAGAATATAGATTACTTAAAGCACAATATTTAGATGTACCTCAAAAAAGAGAAAGATTGATAATATTAGCTATTCGTAATGATTTGGATATAGATTTTGTATTTCCTCAAGAAAAAGATTACATTGTTACCCTTAAAGATGCCTTGAAAGATTGCCCTCCATCAATAGGAATGGAATATTCAGAAAGAAAAAAGAAAATATTATCTTTAGTACCTGAAGGTGGGTATTGGAAAGATTTACCTGAAGAGTTACAAAAAGAATATATGAAAGTTAGCTTTTACCATACTGGTGGCAGAACTGGAATGGCTAGAAGACTTGCTTGGGATGAGCCTTCTTTAACGTTAACTTGTAGCCCAGCACAAAAACAAACTGAAAGATGCCATCCAGAAGAAACAAGACCTTTAAATGTAAGAGAATATGCCAGAATACAAACTTTTCCTGATAATTATAAATTTGAAGGTTCAATGCATGCTCAATATAAACAAATTGGTAATGCTGTACCTGTAAATTTAGGCTATCATATAGGTTTATGCGTAAGAAAGATGTTGGATAGTATTTAACTAACTCTTTGTTCTCATTAGCTCAATTATTGGCTCATTATGAGTGTCACTATAGGATATTAGTTCTATTCTGATATTAACTACCCATCTAACAAAACAATAGGAAAAAAATGACATCAATGCACTTCATTGGTAAAAGGAGCATTGGTTCTCAGAACTAAATTATAATCACCATTGTAGCCCAACTCTGGGTTGACTTTGATCATATTATCTAATGCTCAACCCGAGATGTGTGCCCAATTCCCACTGTTATTGTGGTGTTTGCCATTTAGTGGCATAGGTTAGATAGCCTAAAAACATCATGTGAGACATATCCGCAATCCCAGAGAATATTCTTTTGTTAGCCAGCTTGTCCAAGATGTCATTTTCTAAAGTAAGATACGTGTTGTAGGTAATATTGGCAAAAGGGGAGGCTGTCCCTTGCAATTAAATCTGACGCTGTTGTTGTTCCTCTTTTCACAGTAGCAGATTTTCCAAAGGTTGTGCTGTGAGGAGATGCTCATTGTCCTGCTCCAATTTCTGCAAACCTATTTCATTGACGACGTTAAGTGGATACTCTCAAGGATCTTATTGATAGTGGTTTTGATCTCAATCTTCACTGATTCGATAGCAGCATTTATAAAATTTAATAACTTATTGCTTGCATCAAACCCAGACAATACCTTTCCTTTGAATGACTCTAGGATTTGGTTTGAATCCATGTTTTGGTGTAATCAAGTTGTCCTAGAGACACATGCTTGCAATGTTAAGTATGTATGTGGTTATAAATGAGATTTTTCTCACCATGACTTGAAAGAATAGTAATAAGAATGATTGTATATATATCGTTTTTATTACCTGTAATTAAGTTGGGAACAGAAGAAGAAGGATGGCAGAGGATGAGCGTTTCTCCTGTAGGGTTTCATGTAGGAAGGTTTTACGTTGCGAGAGTATTTCGAGAGATTTTATTAAAAGAGAATTTACATTTCGATGGTAAATTAAATCAGCTTGCATGGAAGGCATTTAATTATAGACCATTTCCAATAACTAATAAAATAAATCAGAGAAATCTTTTTCAACAAGAAGTATGCCAAGAAAGAAAAAGGTTTGTCTTTCCTTAATAAATTTAGATAGGTTTAAAGAGGAGTTGATTGCCTACTTTACCGAAGAAGAAGTCCTCTTTCTTGTTAAATACTTAAGAGGATTTGCCAATAGGGTGAGAGATGAATTCTTTCGTGTTCGTAAACCAATCTCCATAGAAGCTTTTATGGAGATTTTCGATCCTGTTATAGACAAATCAGTTGTTTTATGCATTTATTTGTCTTTCATTTTGATGATTTTGCTATAAAGAATAAATTAAGAAATAATAATTACAATAATTCAACTTTTTTTCTTTAGTATTGTGAATTATCCAATTATGTTTTTCTAATATTTCAAGAGCTTGCAATATATCTTCTTTTCGTCTAGGTCTAGGGGCTTTTTGCATCAGCTTGTTAACAGTGAAGGATTTTTTTCTTTGTTATACTGCAACCATTCTAGTATTTTTTGAGCATGTAGTATTTCTTGTGATGCAGTATATTTATTCATAATATTATTTGTCTCATTGAGGTAGACTTCAGTAAGTTTTATGGCATTTTGCATATTGTGTGCTTCTATTTTAGATGTTTTTTTATTTTCAAATAAGGTTAATACTGCTGCTATTCTTGCACACATTTCACTAGCCTTAGATGCATTAGCTTTTATATGATGGTATTTATTTTCTTTACGTTGCTGTTTTTCAATATACTGGCTGAATTCATGTAAAATGTTTTTTGCTTCATGTGATAGTGGTATTTTTTCTATTACCAAATCATTTATTGTGTTTTTTTCGATATTGAGTTTTGTCAACAATAGTTTATTTATTTTTTTTACATGCATTTCTAATGCATTCTTCAGATTCAACATTATAAAAATTTTTATTTCTATATCCAATCTTACTTACAGGATATGCAATAAGAAAATGCAACAAGATTTCTTGCTCTATTGTTAAAATATCTGAAAGCAATAATTCTGATATTTTAGGTTGCATTAGTATGTGAATTGAAAGGCATTTTTTATAAATGTTAGAACAATCAGATCCTGCTCTAGTTCTATTCAGTGGGGTTCCATCCCAAAATTTTGAAAATTCAGAAATTGTTTTAGCTCTATTTTCTTTATTCATCCCATGGCCACCAATAAACTGACCTCCTTTATTGGAAAATAATCCAACAGAAGGTCTTCCTTCTTCAAACAATTTAAATAAACCTTCATAAGTAGGATCAGTAGTAACAATAGCGCTAGACATAGGTGGGGGAATAGTATTGAGTTCATCACAATTTTGAGTTTTCTTATTTAGTATTTTATTTAATTTTTTATCTTCTTTTATTTTAAATACTTTCTCATTGATTCTATATTTTTCTAATTCATTACGATAATTTTTGTATAACTCTAATTGTGCATCAAATGCTGCTTTCATCAACAAATTGTCACAAGAGCTTTTACGTTCTCCAGATTCTGCAATTGTTAAACAAAAAAGAGAACATGGCTTAAATCCATTAAGAGTTTCTACCTCTGCAATATGCTACACACATAATGAAGCAATACTTAGTGCAGATTGTACTGCTATTTCTATGGGTGCTTGTGTTATATCTTCTATTGCAACCACTATATCCTTTTAAACATCCGGGCATCAATAGGATAGTTAGTTTTTGCCTCAGATCCTATTAACAATGGTATGGGTTTTTTTGCATATATTGTTTTGGAGCAAATGAATAAAATTTATTTTTATCAATATCATTCCAATTTTTGTTTTCTGGAAAGGATAATGATTTTTTGAAAAACTATGTTCTAATTTTGGATGAAATAATAAATTATCATTTAGCTCAATTTTTATGTTGCGTTCTTCACGTAAATATTTTTCTGCAATAGTTCCTTTTAATGGAATGCATTCTGATAAGATTTTATCTATATATTCTTGTATATTTTTGTTTGTTTTTCTTTCTTTGTTGAGATTATTTAATCCAAATTGATCACTTATAGTTTTTAATATATCCACACTGTCACATCCTGCATGACAATAAACAAGTAATTTATCATTGTCTTCTGATATAGATAGTGCAGGAGTTTTAGTATTATTGTAACAAGGGCAATATGCAGTTCCATAACAATCATACCAATACCAGGCCAGGTGCCATTTAATGAAAGTGTTGTTTGTTTTGCACTAATCATTACTCACCTCCAGCTGTGTTATATAATTTTTAATTGCTGCTAATATAGTAAGTCTTCTTGCTCCAATTTTGATGCTTTTTAATTCTTTATTTTTAATTAATTCAAATACTTTTGTTTTACCTATGGCAATTAAAATTGCTGTTTCTTTTGGTGAAAAAGCTAATGCTATTATGTTTTTGTTTGTCATAAAATTTTTTTGTAAAATTAAGTTATAATGAGTATTACATAGGGTTATGTGCCAATAAAGGTGACAATATTAGAGTTTTGGCACGAGTTTTGGCGCGTGATAATCCTTAGAAAATATGAGCCTACAGCCTTTTAGGGCAAAAAATAAAATAGTTTTGGCGCGAAGTTTTTAGCCATTAGCCAAGACAAGATATTTTTATTGGTTTAATAAAAGGAGGAGTATGGTTTAAATATTATTGTTAATTTATGCAGAGAATATGAATTAACATAATATTTGTAATATTTAATGGTAATTATTCTATGCAATATAAAAAATTTGTTTTCATGAAAAATAGGAAGAGAATTTGGCAACGATATCTTTAAAGAGATAAGTATATTTTTAATTCTTGATCTGAAATTAATCTAACAATTTATAGGTAATTTATATATTTAAATTAAATTAAAATGTGGGAATGCATGTGGGAACGAAAAAATAGTAACTTTATATAATGCCCTATAAATAGTATATTGAAGAAAATTATTGGCGGAGAGAGAGGGATTCGAACCCTCGATAGGGAAACCCTATACTTCCTTAGCAGGGAAGCGCTTTCAGCCACTCAGCCATCTCTCCATTTGTAGAATAATAATATACCACTTTATATAAAAATGATATAAATAATTTAGGTAATTACATAGTTCTGCATTAACCTGATAAACTAACATTACTACATACATAATTGTTAATTTTAATTCAATCATAGAGCTAATTATTTTCCAATAGGCATTTGTATAAAATGTTTTAGATGAAATAATTTTATTATTAGCTTACCTGATAGGTTATCCAGAGCGTTAAATGTAAAGATAATAGATACAAATATATAAAGACAAAAATATTTTATTGTAAAATAATGGGATTATAAAAATGGTTTTTTACAATATGATTTGCTGCATATTAATAAAAGGTTTTTCATCTCTATAATCACTCAAAGACATTAAGATAATTCAAAAACTACATGACTAATTGTTGCAAAGAACTATAAGGTGTCTTGATCTGAAAAGACAGAAAACTAAGCAATAATGTTGAAATTTATGAAAAATATGAAGCAAATAGGTATTTCAATAAAGAAATAAATAGAAATCAAGCAGAAAATAATAAAAATAATTCTGATACTAGTTATTTTATGTATCATTATCTAAATATTATTGTTTTATACGTTAATAAAGACCATCTTTATTTCAGATAATTATAATGTTCCTGTTTTCATAATGCACAGAATATTATAACTAATGCTCCTACTGAATTTACTAAGCTTCCTTCTGATCTTCATTCTCGTTTTGATAATTATTTTGGTAAGTTTATTAATTTTTTTGATGATTCTGCTAATTGTGATGAGATTATTAATATAATGTGCTACTATTTTTGAGGCATTCAGAGGGTAAATCTGAATTGCCTTTAATTCTGTTGTTATTGATCCAAAAGGTTAACAGGCAGTCCAATTCTAGTTAAATGATGTAATCCACTATTAGTATATACGTTTTTTAACTTGATGTTAATTTATCTAGTGCTATTGCTGAATCTATAAATGCTCTTCATATGATACTTCAATTGCAACTTTTTTACAAAAGAGGTGTGTGAGGTAATGCTAGATATATTGAGATTATTTGATCTCATTTTATGTTGTATCTACTGATGTCCATTTTTAATGTTTTGAATATTCAGGAAGGGGTTCTATTCTATTATTATTTACTCCTATGCTATAAATAGTTTTTATGGATAATATATTTCTTCATGATAATTTTTCTTTATATGATACGCTAATGGCAGAGCTAATGGTTTTTTTAAAGAACTTTGTTAAACATGATGTTTTAACAGGTTTAATTTCTGTTAGAGTTGATTTAAATTACCAGTAAGGTCTTGATAGATATTTCTTATATAAAGTTTATTTTGATTATTATCTTTTTGTTAATGCTCATTTAGCTGAACAAGTTGTTTTTAATAAGAAAATTTATATATTGCATTGTTGGTGCTATCAATGTTCTTGCTCTTGCATTACTTTGTAAGTGTTGTATACTAGTATGCATGTAAATGATGAATTATAGTGTTTGTTGTGTCTAATGTGACAAAGATAACAGAAGCTTTGCATAAAAATTTAACAGATCCAGAATTGTCTGTGGATGATTATATGGGCGATGACCAGCATCTTTCTATTACTGTACGTTCATCTGACTTCTTAGGTCATAGCTCATTAATGTGTCATAGAATGGTACAGCAGATTATTAAGAAAGAGCTTGGCAATGATTTTATTGGTGGTGTAGTTCATGCATTGAAAATAGAAGTGGAGGCAAAAGAGTAGTTATGTCAGATGTGCCAAATAATAATGTTGCAATAGTGATAAAAAATTTGATTATGAAAAATAATGTAGTGCTTTTTATTAAGGGTGAGAAACAAGAGCCAAGGTGTGGCTTTTCTCAGTTTGTAGTAAAAGTTTTAGATGATTTAAATGTAGATTTTTTAGATATTAATGTTTTGGCAGATGATGAGATGCGTCAAGGAATTAAGGATTATTCTGATTGGCCTACTATACCACAGTTATATATTAAAGGTGAGTTTGTAGGTGGTTGTGATATTGTTCGTGAGATGTTTATTTCTGGTGATTTGCAATCTCTGTTAAAGTCTAAGGGAGTTATGTAGGTGTGTCTAATGCTATCGTAATTAAGAATCTTAGCAAGAGATATAAGGATGGTATTGGTGTGCTTGCTCTTGATAATGTTAGTTTAAGCATTCCAAAAGGTGCTTTTTTTGGACTTATAGGTGCCAATGGCGCTGGTAAATCAACAATGATTAACATTATAGCTGGAATGGTTAAGAAAACGTCAGGTACAGTGCAACTTGATGGCTATGATTTAGAGAGTGATTTACTGATGTTTCGTCGTTCAGTTGGCATTGTTCCTCAAGAGCTTGTCTTTGATCCATTTTTTACAGTTTCTGATATATTGTATTATTATGCTGGATTCTATGGTGTGCCCAAGAAAGAGCGCAGAGTAAAAGAAATTATGGAGATGTTAGGAATAGATAATAAAGCCAATGTTAAGCCAAGAGGATTGTCTGGTGGAATGAAACGTAGGCTCCTTATAGCAAAGGCAATTATTCACTCACCTCCTATAGTTATTTTTGATGAACCAACAGCTGGTCTTGATATTGAATCAAGGCACAGGCTATGGGAATGTATAGAGAATATTAATAAAAGTGGAGTTACAATTATGTTAACTACTCATTACATGGAAGAGATAGAGCGGTTTTGCAGTACAATAGCAATATTAGATTCTGGCAACATAATTGTTAATTGCTCCAAAAAGGCATTGTTTGAACAATTTGGCACTAAATCATTAACATTAGAATTAAATAAAGCACTATCAGATAATGTTTTTAGCCGTTTAGCTCACTATGGTATTGAGCGTGTAGGTGATAAAATGATATGCATTAAATCTGTTGATGCTGGATGCAATAGAGATTTTTCTCTAACGCAAATTGTTAAAGAGCTTGACTGTGAAGGACTGGAAGTTATAGATGTCAATTCTTTAGAAAGTAATGTGGAAGAAATAGTTATGGAGTTAATAAATAGGAATAGACAAATAGGCAATTCACAGTAACAGCATTAATCTTTTAAAATGTTTCATTTGTTATGTGTTAATAACTATCCATTGAGAATTGCATTTGTTTTATGCTAGGTGTTTGATATTGTGTATTTTTTATAGCTATGCTTTTTATTCCTTTTATTGTTGGGGCAAATTTAGATTTTTGTGTCCAGCTAAGAAATAACTGTAACTTAGCACGCGTCATACCAACATATAGCAATCTCTTTTCTTCTGCAGCATTTTCTTTTTCTCGATTGTTGTGTTTTATAAGGTCATTTGGCATAAATATAAAAACAACATTAAATTCTAGTCCTTTTGCTGAGTGTAATGTCATAAGATTGATGGCATTTATATTGTGATTGTCATTAAATTGTTCTGCTAAGATATATTCATGCTTAAATTGCTTAATATTGTTTTTACTCTTATGTGCTAGATCAATCATTTTTGCTGATATATTGCTTAACTCAGATTTATTTTCATTGTTTAATATTTCTGTTGTATATTTTTGTATTTCATCTGCTATATTTTTTGGTTTGGTTGTATTAATATGATGCATAATACCCTCAGCTATTTTGGATTGCATCAGTGGTTTTGAGTTATGTTTTTTAAAAGGTAAGTTAGCTTTGTTGAGAGCATCAATAATGATTTTAGAATGTGTATCATATCTATACAATATGACTATGTCTGAAAATGACAGCTCATCAATTGTTTGTTTTGTATAAGTTTGTAATTCCAATGAATCAGATGCACCAGTAATTTTTTTTATTGTTTTTGTAATGTTGTTTGCTGCATCATGAGAAGATGATGTTTTGTATGATAAAATGTTTTCTGTATGTTGATTATTATGTGTCTTAGGGAGCCCTAGCAGACTGTTTGATAGATCAATAATATGACTTTTAGAGCGATAATTATGCTTTAAAGTTATAGTTTTGCTGTTAGGATAGTCTTTGGAGAATTTATGGAAATATGAAATATCTGCTCCTCGAAAGCTATATATTGCCTGATTTGGATCACCTATTGCACATATATGGTTTGTTTTGCCTGCTATTAGTTTAATTAATCTATATTGATTATGATCAATATCTTGATATTCATCTATTGATATATGCTGATATTTTTTTTGGTAGTATATGCATATATCTGCTTGTTCTTCTAGCATTTTTATAGACATTAGAATTAAATCATCAAAATCAATCTTATTTGTAGCCTTGAGTATATTGTCATATTTTGTGATTATTTCTAGCAAACTAGATGATGGTGTTAGCTGAAAATATTTAGTTTTTGATATTTCTTTGATTGTGCTGCGTATTTTTGTAGTACTTAGTTTGACATTTTCTGTGATTATGGCTATTTTTTCAGTCTCTGCTATAACTTGGAAATCAGCAGGTATATCAATTGTATTATGCCACTTTTGTAGCATTTCTAGGCACATTGAATGAAAGGTATGTATATTGATTTTTTGGCTACTCTCAGGTATAAGATTTGTTAGTCTATGCCTCATCTCATTTGCAGCTTTATTTGTAAAAGTTATAGCTAGTATGTTTTCAGGCAATATTTGATGTTTGCTAACCATGTTACATATTCTGTGTGATAGTGTGTTTGTTTTACCTGAGCCTGGTCCAGCAATTATTAACAATGGGCTGTTTATATGTTCTACTGCATGTTTTTGTTCTGCATCAAATTTATTTGTATTATTGATACAATGATATTTTTCTTTAGGTTCAGTTCTCTGATTTTTGATATTTCTGCCATCTAATGATCTATTTGTTTTTTTTGTTGGAGTGATAGGCAGGAAAATTGGTAATGTGTTATTTATTTCATCTGGCTTAAAAAGTTTAATAATTCCATACTCACCATCATAACCAGCATTACATATTACAGACTTTGATCTAAGTCTGCTTATGGCCTCCGCCAATATACTGGAATCATGTTGGCGTAATTCATCTACAGAGGTATGCATAAGTATTGATAACTCTGAACCAAATGTGTTAATAAGATGATTGTAGTTTTTCATAACTTTTTTGGTGCCTGGACCCACTTTATGTATTTCAGATAAGATTTCATTTAATGGTATTAGGCTGGTGAATTTAGCGGCATTTGGTGGTGGTGAATTTATGGCTGACTCCATTGTTCTAGAAGCAAGATTTACAACTCTATGATGCACACCAATAGTAATTGGATTGCCACAAGATGGACAAATACCGTTATGTTTTTTTGTTTCACTAGGAATCATTTGTATATGGCATTTTCTATGACCATCCATATGATATTTACCTTCTTCAGGGAAGAATTCTAGTGTTCCTTGATATCCATTGCCAGTTTTTAATGACTGCATTATAGCAAAGTAGCTTAGTTCTGTATTATATACTGTGGCCTCACGTGCTAATTTTGTTGGTGAGTGTGCATCAGAGTTAGATACAAGTCTAAATCTATCAAGTGAGCCAACCATCCAGTTCATTGGTGGGTCAGATGATAATCCTGTCTCAACTGCAAATATTTCTTGTGACAGGGTGCCATAACATTCATCTATTGAATCAAATCCTGACTTTGAGCCTAGTGCAGCAAACCAAGGTGTCCATATGTGTGCTGGTATTAAATATGAATAAGGATCACTTGTTTTTACTATTTCAAGCAAATTGCACGAGTCTAATCCTAATATTGGTCTGCCATCTGAGGCTAGATTGCCAATTTTGGCAAGTTCAACAATTATTTTATCAGCTGCTTCAAAGCTTGGAGCCAATACAACGTGGTGCACTTTTCTTACTTTTTCCATTTTTTTATATATAGTAGATATCTCTACTTGCAGTGTGAACAATACAATATTGTTGCGAACTGATACAGGAAGTGTTTGATTTATTTTAGATGTTATATGTGGTGATAGTTGGAATAATCCAGATTCAGTAGGAATAAGTTTTTCTTTTAATTCTTTTATCCATAGTGGGTGTGTGAAATCTCCTGTTCCTACAACGTTTATTCCTTTTATTTTTGCCCATATATACATATTCTCCAGATCAAGATTTCTACTTGTTGCTCTGGAATATTTGGAGTGCACGTGAGTATCAGCATAAAAAAGCATATGGCAGTTAACTAGACATTTGATGTAATATTGTATGTCTTGTTGATGTTTTTGTCTATGCTTACATCTTAACAGCATTTTAAAATTTTTAAGGCATATGGTTAATGAATTTATCATATTTATTTTGTTTATATTTTTTTACAGCCTCCATAAAAGCTGTGAAGATTTTTGTGTCGTGTTTGCTAGAATGTAACTCAGGATGCCATTCAACACCTATACAGAATTCCTTGTTTGTGTGTTCAATTGCCTCATGAACTCCATCTTTTGCAGTTGCAGAAATTTTTATATTTTTTCCTGTTGTTTTAACCGCTTGATTGTGGGTTGAATTAACAACAATTTCAGTTTCTCCAATAATTTCAAAGAGTTTAGTATTTTTGTCAATTGTTATATTATGAACAAGTTCAGCTCTGTTGGCATCTGTTGATTTATGATTTAATGCATTTGGTATTTGTTCTGGTATGTGCTGTATTAGCGTTCCACCACAGACAACATTCATTAATTGCTCACCTGCGCAAATACCTAGCATTGGAATATTAGTTTTAAGTGCTTCTGACATAAGAATACTTTCAAAGTTGAAGCGTAATTCATTGTATAATAATTTTTTGATTGGTTTTTCACCATAGGTCTCAGGTCTTATATTGGAATCAGATCCACTAAATATTATTCCATCTGCTATTTCTAGGTAGTGCTTTATGCTAGGTGTTGAGTACGGTGTCAAGAATGGTGTACCCCCAAGATCTCTGATAGTGCGTGAATAATCAGCACGTAAACAGTACCAATCGCGGTTGGAATATCCATCTTTGGATCCATATTGAATATCAAGAGTTATTAGTATAATAGGTCTCTGCATGTTTATTTACCTTATATGTGTTATTTATGTTTGTAATACTCTGGTCTTCAGTACACATTATAATTGACTCAATATTTAGCCATTCACCATAGATATTTATACCATTCATTCCCATTGCATTGGTAATAGCTGTGGCAATGAAGACTGTATCACCTTTAATCATTTCTTCAGCTGTATATATTTTATCTTTATTATCTATACCCATATTTTTTGCCCTTAGCCATTCTGTGTCATTATTAAATATTAGACGTCCTTGTATAGTTCCACCTAGGCATTTTATTGCAGCAGCAGCAAGCACACCTTCTGGTGCACCACCTGTGCCAATATATACATCTGCTTCATTGGTGGCAGCTTTTATTGCTGCAACAATATCACCATTTCTAATTAATAATACCCTTGAACCAAGTTCTCTAATTTCTTTAATTTTTTCATTATGTCTTGGTCTATCTAAAATTATAACATTTAGCTCATTTACATGTTTTTTTTTTGTTTAGCAATAGCTTTTAGGTTTAGTGTAAGGCTTTTGTTTAGATCAATAGATGATGGTTCTATGTCTGAGCTTGTGATAAGTTTATCCATATAAACATCAGGTGAATGTAATATTGTGTTTGGTCGTGCAATTGCTAAAACTGACAGTGAGCCACTCTCTCCTTTGGCACACATTGAAGTTCCTTCAAGTGGATCAAGAGCAATATCAAGCCTTATTCCTTTTTGATTTCCAACTATCTCACCTATTGACAGCATTGGTGCTTTGTCGCGTTCTCCTTCGCCAATTTTTATTGTACCATGAAAATTAGTTAAATTGAGCTGTTTGCGCATTGCACTAACTGCTGCTTGATCTGCCATATGCTTATTGTCTTTGCCTAGCCATGAATATGCCGCTATTGCAGCTTTTTCTGTTGCAATAAGCATTGGAATTTTGAAGTTGATCAATGACATAATATATTTTAATTTTTTGCTTGTTGTATTGATACAATTTTTTTAACCTATAGACAAGATATTAAAATATTTTTTTTATGTTAGCCATATGTTCAATTGTTGTAGTGTTGTTAATTGCTGCAGTTGCTGCAGTTATAGGGTGTTTTGTGGTTTGGCGTAAGATAGAATATTTTGGTGATGCTTTGTCTCATTCTTTAATGATTGGGGCTGCAGTAGCATTATTTGTTGATATTGACCAAATGTTAATTATGGCAGCAATGTCTTTAATGTTAGCAGTTATAGTAGTTAATCTTAGCAATAGTGCTCATGGTGAAAATTTGGTTGTCAGTATACTGGCCAATGGTTTGATGGCTTTTAGCATTGTGATAGTTTTCTTTTTCAAAGGTTCTGGTTATGAGAGTTTTGAAGAATTTTTGTTAGGTGAGGTTAAGAGTCTTAGTTTTACAGATATTTATGTTGCATTAACATTGGTGCTGCTTGCTATTTTTATGTTTTATTTGCGTTGGGACAAATGGTTGTTGATTTCTGTTAGTAAAGATTTATCTATGGTTGATATACCCAATAAAAAGAGACTTGATATGGAATATTATGCTTTGCTTTCACTTTTTATAGCAGTAACAATTAAGATTGCTGGTATACTTTTGGTTACTTCTGTACTAACAATACCAGCAGCAATTGCACGGTTTTATGCCAAGAATATACCATCAATGGTTTTTTATTCACTAATTATTTCTTTAACAGCTACAGCACTAGGATTATTTATTGACTACTGTTATGGAGTGCCATTTGCTTCAGTTACTGTATCATTAGAGTTTACTGCTTTTGTATTAATATCATTGATTAGAAAATCTAATGTTTTTATTACATAATTAGTGAATTTTATAAAGCATTGCTGTTAATGCTATTATAGTTACTGCTGTAATAAGCTGAAATCCTATCTTAAAGACCACTCTAATACATTTAGGTTCTACATAATCTTCTAGCACTAGGCCAAATCCCATAGCACCATGGGATAACCCAAGTAATAAAAATAGCCAAAGAATTAAAACATTCAATGGTTTGTGGATTAGATTAGATAAGTTTGCACCATTTTTTAAATCTCCTTTAGCTACAGTCCAGCAAAATAAATATATAGCACGTGGGATGACTAATAAGATAAATGTTGCTGTAAGGTGTTGGGTTAACCAAAATAGAACACCATTGTTCCCAGATCCTAATCCTTTAGTTTTATATAGTGGTGTTTGGAAATTTTTTTTCATAATTTTTTCAATAGTATAATATATAATATGCTTGTAATAATTGTTAATAATATTGTTAATATGCCAATGCTGTTTACTGCTTTGACACTATGAGCTTTGCCTGTGATCCAGAGTAAATACTTAATTCCATTGAATGTATGGTAAAAAGCAGCAACAAGAAAAAGAGACATAAGAATAAAGCCTATGTTACCAGTACCAAAAAAAGTTATAAGTTTTGGTACTTGTTTACAGTAGTGACTAAAAATTAACAACCATGAAGTGCAAAGTAGATATAAGTATGCTAGAGCACCTGTTATTCTGTGCGCACCAGAAAGAAGTCCAGCAAAAGGAAATTTATATATACCCATGTGAGGTGACATTGGTCTAAAATTGTTTGACATATATTCTTTTCAGGATATTATTTGCTATAATGATAATAGCTTCACTCATTGAGTCAAGATGCTGGTAAGATTTTGTTTTGTATTGTGTATATCATTTACACTATTATCTTGTATACAAGAGCCAGCACCAGTGGTTTACAAAGATAGAAGTAGCTACATAGCTAAACCTATTATATATAGTGACCATAATCAGGGATTTACATACATTGATTATAATAATCAGGCATTAGTTGACATGCAGAACAAGGCTGATACTAACTTATCAACAGATGCTACTAAATTAGGTACTGCTCAACATATACCATCTGTTAACAAAGATAATATTTTTGCTAATGCTGTTAATAAGGTTGAAGTTGCTAATGTTGAGATAAAAAAAGATTTACCTATTCTAGAAAATGTTAAAAGTGATGTTGTTATAGAATTTGACTCCACTAATTTATTAGAAAAAGAAGACTTACCAGAGTTTATAATGCCCATGACAAGGGGTTACTTTCATCGACAGTCAGAAACAGACAAGTTAATGGGCAGAGTTTATATAATGAGCCCAGTTACAGGAAATGTTATGTCTGTTGCCAGTGGAAAAATTGTTTATATAGGTGATAGAAAAAAAGGTGATAAATTAAAAGATTACAATAATTTAATTATTATTGAGCATGATAATAAAATTATGTCTGTGTATGCTAATTTAGATAGTATAGAAACTACTGTTGGTAGCTTGGTTGAAAAAGGTCAATTGATAGCATCTGTAAACAAGAAGTATGGCAGAGATTATGAGTTGAATTTTTCAATGCGCTTAAATAAGAAAGAAATTGTGAATCCAAAAGATTATATTGCTAACCCATAATAGAGAATTTCTATGTCTTTGAAATCAAAGTTAAAGAAATTTATTGCCGTGTTTGATTTCATAAAATTTATATTATTATGGGATATACTGAAAGGTATGCTGCTTTTGTTATGTAATATGTTCAAACGTAAGGTGACTATTAAGTATCCTTATGCTAAAAATGCAATGAGTTGTAACTTCCGTGGTGAGCATATGTTGCGTTGTTATGATACTGGCATTGAAAGGTGTATAGCATGTAAGCTATGCGAAGTTGTTTGTCCTGCACAAGCAATAACTATTAAATCTGGTGTTGGTAAGGATGATGGACTGAGAAGAGCCTCATCTTATGATATAGATATGACAAAATGCATATATTGTGGATTTTGTCAAGAAGCTTGTCCAGTTTCTGCAATAGTTATGGGATCAAATTCTGAGTTTTCTACTGAAACTCATGAAGAATTATTGTATACAAAAGACAAACTTTTGTCTAATGGCAATGATTGGGAAGTTTTAATGAGTGAGATTTTGTTAAAAAGGCGGGATAAAGCTGGTTAGGATAATGATTAATTTTTGTGTTAATTAATTATTTGATTTATTAATATTCTGTTTGTTAGATTAGATATTTTGTTTGTATTAAGTTAATTATTTAGATTGCATGTTGTATAATTTATTTTTACTATTATTGGTGCTGGCATTCCAAATTTTTGTTTTAACAGCATAGTAAATGCATTAAGTTTTTTTAAATAGTATATGTCATTAAATGAAGTATTCTATTGATATGTTTTTGACCAATAATTTTTATTGGTAAACTATTGAATAGTTTTACTTGTGTCATGATTTGAATTTAATTGAAATATTTCAGTTATTATATCAGTACTGCTAGTTATGCCAATTATATTCAAAATTCTTTGTGATTTGTTCTTATTACTAAATGTCTTGCATACACTATAGTGGTGGAAGCAATTCACTATTTTTAGATTTGAGTCTTTGTAAAGTTTATAATATAATATATTGCTAAATAATTATTTAGCTTACTGGTAAAGTTTTGGATTATATATGCCAAATTGTTATGTGGGTCTGAAATTCTGTTGCAATTTTTCATTATTAATACTAGTATAGCTATGTATTTGCATATGTGTGGACATGGCGGAATGGTAGACGCGCTAGGTTTAGGATCTAGTGGGGTGACCTGTGGGGGTTCAAGTCCCCCTGTCCATATTTCTTAAAATAAATGGTTTTTTTTATGGTAGCTTATAGTTTAAAAGAATTATCTAATGATGAATTGAAATATGAATATAGATTTCATCTTATTGATAGTGATATCAACAGTGCAGTAGATGATAAAGTTAAGGAGTATTCTGCAAAAATTAGGATGCCAGGTTTTCGTGTTGGTAAAGTAAGTCCATTTGTTGTCAGGCAAAAATTTGGTGCTGATATACGCAAAGAGGTTGTAGAATCTGCCTTTAAAGAGGTTCATAATGAAATAGGTAAAAGATTTAACCTAGCTACTAATGTGGATGTAAAACTAGATGAGGAGACTGAAGGCAATATTTCAGCAACGCTGACATTTGAAGTTTTGCCAGCTATGCCTAAGATAGATTTGTCTACCATTAATGTGACTAGTTTTATTTGTGAAGTTAAAGATGCTGATGTTGATAAAGAAATAGAAATTATAAAAAAAGAGCAGAAAAATTTTATTGTTAAAGCAGGAAGGAAAGCCTTAGATGGTGATGCTATTGATGTTGATTTTGAGATTTTTGTTGACAATAAGTTAATAAAAGGTGGTGAAGCCAAGAATTATCGCATTGTGCTTGGAAATGGGCAGATGATTAAAGGTTTTGAAGATGGCTTGCAAGGAATGGAAGCTAATGAAAACAAGACATTTGATTTTGTTTTTCCTGATGACTATCAATCATCTCAAGTTGCAGGTAAAAAAGCTAAAGCCAATGTTAAAGTTTTAAGTGTTTTATCAGAAGAAGAAATAATTAGCAATGATGATCTTGCAAAAGTGTTTAATTGCACTC
This sequence comes from Candidatus Xenohaliotis californiensis, assembly GCF_963930935.1. NCBI lineage: Bacteria > Pseudomonadati > Pseudomonadota > Alphaproteobacteria > Rickettsiales > Anaplasmataceae > Candidatus Xenohaliotis > Candidatus Xenohaliotis californiensis. The sequence continues at coordinate 39,048 of NZ_CAWVOK010000014.1, read as the reverse complement.
AAGATGAGATTAGAGTCAATACTAAAGCATCTTTACATAAAAAGGTTGATACTATGATAAAAGGTGTCAAAATAAAAGACCTTTTTGATGCACTAGATGAAAAAATAGATTGTCCTATGCCTAAAGCACTTCTGGATCGTGAGGAAAAAATGTTACTTGATAATGGCAATTTAGGCAATGTGCCATTAGATATAGTACGGTCAATGGCAGCAAGAAGAGTGAAAATAGGACTTTTTTTGATGAGCATAAGCAATGATAATGGTTTAAAGTTAAGCAATGATGATTTAACTCATTATGTTATGGAACAAGTTAGGAATAGTGGTTCCTATGGACGTGAGTTGTTAGATTTTTATATGAATAATGAGAAGGCTAGGGAGGCTATAGCTAGAAGTGCTATGGAAGAAAAAGGTGTGAATTTTGTTTTGACAAAGGTTTTAACTAAAGATGAAGAGATTACTTTTAGTGAACTGCAAAAGAAATATGATGCAATAGATAATGATTTACTGAAGAAAAGTAAAGCACCTAAAACGATAAAAAATACCAGCAAAGCAAAAATTATGACTGATGATAAAAAAGAATCATCTACTGAAAAGGTTAAATCAATTACTACTAGAGCAGCCAATGCTACAAAGAAAAGCACTAACATGGTAAAGTCAGCCAATAAGAAGAAAACAGCTTCAGTAAAGACTAGCATTAAGAGCAGTGAATAACATTATGAAATTTATTTAGGTAATTAAGCTGGCAATGACAATGTGATGTGCTTTGTGATATTGTGTAATAATATATTATTATTGTTTCTAAGTTTTTTGATAATTCCACTTGCATTTTTTAGAAGCTCTATTGCTAGATCAGATTGTTCTGTATGTTTAGATTTATCTTGATTGTCATGTATATCATCAATAATCTGAAATGCTATGCCAATATTAGTGGCATATTCTTTGATTAATGCAATTTCTTCATTACCTGCATTTCCCAGCATTGCACCAATTTCACATGCTGCAATAAATAATTGTCCAGTTTTCATTTTATTTATCTTAGTTCTTTTATCTATGCCTATATGTTTATTTTTATTCATTATATCAAGCATTTGACCACCAGTCATTCCATGAAAGCCTAAAGATTTTGATAATTTGTGTATTATCATACATTTTTTTTTATAAGGGATTGCAAGCATATAGCTAGATAGCAACTCAAATGATAATGAAAGCAGCGTATTGCCAGCTAATATAGCTGCTGCCTCACCAAATTTTTTATGGCAAGATGGTTGTCCTCTACGCATATCTGCATTATCCATAGCTGGCAAATCATCATGTATAAGTGAGTAGGCATGTGCCATTTCTATTGCACTAGCTGCCAATAATGAATGCTCCCAATTAGCATTAAAAATGTTTGCACACCCTATTAATAAGGCTCCTCTTATGCGTTTTCCTTTAGACATTAGGGAGTAATGCGCTGCTTGCATTAGTTGTGATTTGTAGTTTGTGCTATAGATTGTCCACAATTTATTTAAATGTTCATTGATTAATAATCTAATTTGATCAATTGTTTGGGGTTTATGTTTATTACTCATAGTTAATACCATTTTTTGGACAATATTTGTAATAGAGGTATTTTAGTAGTGTTTTATTGCTAACAACCACAGCTTGTTTTGTGGCAATTGTGTTTTGTTGTTTTAGTTTTTTGTTGTGGTTAATTTGCATTATTGTGAGCAGTCTCTTATAGAAGATTGAACAGCTAATTGTGTATATTTCACTTGAATTATTTTGTTATATACATAGTAAACATTAATAGCAAGTCTAATATTAAGTGTTTGTAATGTTGTATGAGAATTGGCAATGTGCTCAATATAATTTATTAGCATTGTTTCAAATAATGTTATTCTTGGCAAACAAACAACTTGTTTTATTGTAGTCTATACTTATGGTTAAATTTAATAATTAGATATTGGGTTTTGTTGTAATTTTTGCCTTTTGAATTATTGATTATGGTGCTTGTTGCTGTAATTTTATGATGGCTTAAATTAAGCAGAGATGCAGGCAGTACTAAATTTTTTTGATTAGGGTTGATTTTATGTATACACAGATTATTTTAATATAGCATTAGTAATCAAGCAATTGCAGGAATGCAATCATGGCTAATTGCTTCTAAATTAGATTAACAATTTTATCTGTTGATAATACAAGTGTTTTCTAAATGTCTGTAACACTAGTCTGTAACACTATCATTCAAGATACATTGTGCTGATATTTTAATATCTTTTTTTCATCGGCCTTAGCAACATGAAATTTATTCACTCATTTTAGCTATCAGGTTAATTTTTGCTTTATGCTTCCTGTTTTACATCATGTTGATTTTTAATTTTTACTGTTGAGTATTGGACAACAGGTTTTTTTTGATTTATCTGCTGATAAGCACTATGACAGGCTGTTACTGCTTCTGCAAATCCAGTTACTATTAGTTTTGTCTTGCTTGAATGTGTAGCAATGTCACCAATGGCAAATATACCATGAATATTTGTTGATTGTGTACTTGGGTCAACTGTTATAAAAGACTTTTCAACTGATGGTTGGCATGTCCAATTTAACATTGCCTTATTATTAAATTCTAGGCCAAAAAATAGTAATAGTTTTTTTACTGATATGGTTTTATATTCATTTTTACTGTTTTTAAGTGTAACACTATTGAGTTGGCCATTGCTACCACTGATAGCTTGCAGTTGATATGGAGTTATAAGTTGTACTAGCCCTTGTTGAGCAAAGTCCTCAATTTTTTTTAGCGTGGCAGGATTTCCTCTAAAATCTACCCTTCTATGAACTAGATATATTTTTTTTGTTATGTTTGCAAGTTCAATGGTCCAGTCTAATGCTGAATCACCGCCACCAGCAATCATTACCACTTCATTATTAAATGATTTTATATTTGTTATTTTATAGAAAATTGATTTTTCTTCAAATTCTCTAAGATTCTCAAGTGGTGGCTTGCGTGGCTGAAAGAATCCAGCACCAGTAGCAATAATAATTTTTTTGGATAGTACTTTATTGCCAGTGGAGGTTGTTGCAGTCCAAATATTATTACTGACTGATAGGTCAACTACAGCTTGAGATAGGTAGTAGTTTGGCTTAAATCTATCAGTTTGTTTTTTTAGCTCTACAATAAAATTGGCAGCTGTTATTTTATAGTGGCCAGGAATGTCATAAATAAATTTTTCTGGATATAAAGCAGTGCATTGTCCACCAACTTCACTGGATTTGTCAATAATATTAGAGGTTATGTTTAGCATTCCTGCCTGAAATGCTGCAAAAAGACCAGCCGGGCCAGCACCTATAATAGTTATATCAGCTACTTCTGTATTCATTTGTATATATTGATAATTTGTTTTAATAATAGCAGTGCATCTTTTCTAGGGCGCTGAAATGCATTACGACCTATAATTGAGCCATTGCCGCCTCCATCTTTTATACACTCTATTGTTTTTAGCAGGTTTTGCTCATCTGTAGCAGCACCACCAGAGAAAATAACCATTCTTTTGCCATTAAAACAAGATTTAATTATATGTTTTATTGCCGCTGTTTGTGCTATTTTTTCATCATTGGAGTTAAAACAATCCTTAGGATAAGATTTATCTAAAGCAGGATTTTGTAATAGATTATATGTTGGTGGCTTTACTTTCACTATATGTGCACCTAGTAAGCATGCCATATGTGCTGCATATGAAACAATGTCTAGCGCAGTCTCATGTATTTTTTTTATACCAGATCCTCGTGCATATGCCCACACAACACAAATTAAGCCAAATTGCTTGGCTTGTTCTATTATTGGTGCCAGAGATTCTATCATGTTTGTATAGCTATCTGATCCAGGATATATAGTAAAGCCAATACCAATGCAACCAAGTTTTAATGCACTCTCTACAGAAGCATAAATAGCTTGATATGGATCAAGTGTATTAGAATTTAGGAGTGTTGAGCTGTTTATTTTTAATATAAGTGGTATTTGACCAGCATATTTATCTGCTGTTGCTTCTAGCATTCCAAGTGGTGCAGCAAAAGCACTTAATCCAGCTTCTATAGCAAGTGTAATATGATATTCAGGATCATATGCACATGGATTAGAGCCAAAGCTTTTATCTGGACCATGCTCAAAACCTTGATCAACAGGTAATATAACCATTTTACCTGTGTTAGCCAATGCACCATGTATTAACATGCGTGCTAAATTGGTTTTAATGCCTGGATTTTCTCCATTGTAATTTTCTAATATTCTTTGTAAGGTCATGATGTTTATGATTGTGCAAAGAAGATTAATGTATTTAATATTTTACATTAATGTACAGTATTGTCAACTTTTGTAGCTATGATTTCAGCATCAATTGAGCTGTCAGCAGCTCCTAACCAAGCTTGATGAAATTTATTTAGATGTTCTTTATTGGAGTATGCAATAAAGTTTATAATTTGTTTGATTGCATCTTTGTATACATTTAATGTAATTGCTGCAGAATGTAGGGCATAGCGTAGATATACTAGATAGGTGTTTAGTGCATCAGTTTCACAATAGTTCCTTATTTCTGCTACTTTTCCAGAGTCATAAAGGCTTGCAACATTTGCACCATCTATTCCAAATTTGCCAGGATATCCAAATGCTGCACATATTTCATTAAGTTTAATACGTGCTGATGCACCAAAATCTGAAAGACTTTCTATTAAATCATAGTGATAAGTAGTGTTATATCTCTGATTATAGTTGTTCCATTTGTCACCACTGTTGTTGAATGTTTTGCCAACTATACCATGAACCATTGCTCTGTATTTGAGCACTGGAATGTCAAATGTTCTGCCATTGAATGATATTAAACCTGGTTGATGTTTGTCTATAAGCTGGAAAAACCATGATACTAACTCTTTTTCTGTAGCATTAGTAGTTAGTGCTGATTTTATATCTTCTAATTCTAAATATAAATCATTAGTGCTTTTTTGTACCAATATTTTTACATAGCTGATGGCAACAATTTTATGAAATGGTTGTCGCAAAAATGGATTTTTTCCTTCAGTGATATTAAGATGATAGTTTGTCATCTGCTCTCGAGCTTCATTGATGTTATTGCCATTGTATCCTACTAGATTTTTTGCAAGATTAGTGTCAGGTATGGTTTCTATATCAAAAACCATGATTTGCTTTCTAGTGTTTAGCATAAGTATAACCAATATAATTTTATTTGTGTTTTAGGATAAATATTTTTCTATAATTTACAAAATTTTATTTTTTTGTTTTAATTAGATAAGCTAGAATTTTATTCTATTCATGAGTAGAGTTTTTTTATTAAAGGGCATTGTTCAACTCATAGAAGAGTTGCCAAAGTTTGTTGCAGATATTGCTTGTGATAGTGTGCATATTATTGTTCCATCTAAATTATTTGCAAACACATTATGCTATAAAATTCGTAACATTGATTTTAGTAAATTAGTACAAATATCTACTATTTATGATATTGATCATTCCATAACAGGAAATGTGGCACCAGGTAAAAAAATAATTAGCAAGGCTCTTCGTGGTTTTTTGGCTAAGAAAATTTTGCATGATATGAATTTAGCTCTCTATGGTGATGAGTTGCTGATAACAGAAGATATGTGTCTAGCTATGGATAAATTATATTCTTATGGCCTAGGGATAAAAGATATTTGTTTGAAATCAGCTGGTGTGCAAAGCTTAGAGATTCTTGTAGAGTTTATAAATAGATGGGATGCATATTTACATGAGCATGATATGATTGATGCACATAAATATCATGAATTGAGAGTAAGAAGAATCATAGAGAATGGAAAGAGAATGCCATTTATAGCTATCAATTTACCTGTTGCTGATGTTGTTTTGCATGATTTTATGCTCAATATAGCTAGTGGTATTGGTGCAGTTATTTTTACTGGTGTGAGTATGAAATGGTTATCTGCAAAGCTTTCTAGTGATAGTCCATTTTTCCATCATCAGTCTTTTTTAACAGCTGTATATAAATAATATTGAATATGTTTTATTGTGTAGGTTTATCATGATGTTTAAATTGTCAAATGATATGGTGCATTTAGATGGTTTTGCATCCATAGTAGAAGCTGGCCTGTTGTTTCAGCAGCTTGAATGGGTTTGGAATGTGGTTAGTAGGAAGTATATTGATCAGAAAATATGTATTGCTGTATGTGATAACAGTGTTGCACGAGCTGCATATGAATATTTTTGTACTAAAACCAGCATGATTGCCATGGCTTATAATTCATGCTTATCATCACCAGAGATGATATTTTTTAGTCTAATTTTAGAATTTACAGAAATAGGCTGGAGTTCAACTAGTTTATTATCATTGTTAAAGTCACAATATTGTTCTTTTGGGTTTGCTTCTGATATAGTGTATAACTGTGTTTTGTTTTTAGAAGATGAAATTTTAAGGTCATATGCACCAGCTTATAGCACTAAACAATTGATTTGTTGGGTAGAGGACTATAAAGGAAAGGTTGTTAAACCTAAATATTTCACCAATTTTTTTTCTAAGCTTGTAAATACACTGAAATATATAGAAAGCTGGAGAGTAGGTGATTTGTCTCTTGATGTGCTTTGGCTTAATCATCTAAAGATTGTATCTGTGATTGCTGGGTCTAATAGTTGGTATAAATTAAACAGCAACTTTGTTGATTTTGTTGCAGAAGGTTGTAGAAGTTTTACTGTTAATGAGAGCATTTCTTTTACAGAATATAAGAGCCTTATTTCTAGGTCTATGCATAATTTTAATCCACCTATAATCACAGATAATGATTGGCTGACAGTGTGTGGCTTGCGGCATGCAGGATCTGTTTATGCTGATATTTTTTTTGTTCTTAATTTGTGTGATGAAAATTTATTTACTGGCTCTGCTTGGCCAGCAATATTAGATAAGCGTGCAATTAAGAATCTTGGTTTTACAACACTTGAGGATGTAATTAATCTAGAGTATTTATTGTCTTTGATTCATTCTGGTAAGTTATATATTTTGTGCAAGAGTTTGTCTATGGTTTCTGTATTACAGCATAGTATAGTTGATATACAAGTAACAAAAGCATTTACAAATGTTGAAAGATGTAGTCATTATATTGCACCATCTCCAAGTCCACCATTGCATATGCGACCTGTGGAACTCTCTGTTAGTAAGTTGCAATCCCTATTAAATAATCCATATGGTTTTTATGTGGAGAATATTTTGGGCTTGCATAGAAAGCTAAAAATTGATTTAGATGTAGATAATAATGTTAATATTGGCACCATTGCACACAAGTTGATTGATATGGTAGTAAGCAAAAAAGTTGTGTTAGATGCTGATAGTGTTAAAAGAATATCTAGGGAAATGATAGTTGATTTGCTTGGTACAAATTTAGTTTTGCCAAAAGTTGATTTTTCTATTATTCCATTATTGCAGAAAATTATTTGTGATTTTATAAAAATGCATCAGAAAAGATTACAAGGGAATATTAATGTTTTTGGTGAAGTTGATGGTGCAATATCTTTTTTTATAAAAGGCAAGAAGGTTGCGATAAAGGTACGATGTGACAGAATTGAAGTTGATAGAGATAGTGGCTTAGTTAAGATTTTTGACTACAAGACTGGCAGCATCCCAGCAATGAAAGATTGTAGGGCAGGCATGGAATTGCAGCTTTCAATAGCAGCTCTTGCAGCTCTTGATGGTGGATTTTCTAATATTGGAGAGATTGCTGGTATAGAAGAATTAAGTTATTGGGACTTGAGGAGAAATAAACTACAACCTGTTAAAAGTATAGGTTGTTTGGATAATATGTTAGACACAATAAGGAATAATATAAAATGTTTTCTGGCAGATTATCTCAATAAAGATAGTGGTTTTTATGTTAAGCCAAGGATTAATAGGAGGTATTGCATCACTGAACATGATAATTTGTCACGCATTGATGAAGAAGGATATTAGTATAATTTTAATTAAAATTTTATATATTAAATAGATGTTGAATTTAATACTTTGATTTAAAAAATTGTAATAATTTATATAGATCCAAGTGAGGTAAAAATGAGCGCAGGATCTGCAGATGGTAATGATATGGCAAATATTGCAAAAGAAAATAAAGTTGCAATAAGCAATGAGCAAGATGCAGAGGTACTGTTAGATAATATTTTTTCTAGTCTTGACAACAATGCTAAATTTACTAAGATCTCTACATCTAAGGTAAAAGATGATAGTGGCAATGAAACTATTGCCAGAGCTGTTGACACGCCAGTTGTCAGTGATAGCAATGAGGAGAGCTTACAGCTTGAGCAGGGTGATCTTAATAACAACAATGCTAAATTTACTAAGATCTCTACATCTAAGGTAAAAGATGATAGTGGCAATGAAACTATTGCCAGAGCTGTTGACACGCCACTTGTCAGTGATGTTGATAATGAAGAAAGTTTACAGTTTGAGCAAGGTGGTTTTGATGATAATGAAGATAATTTAACTGACAATGAGTCATCAGAAGATAAGAGCTTGTCGTATGGATTTGCACTGCCTAAAAAAATTTTTACTGGAGGTGGTAAAAAATCTAGAATGTTTAGGCATGAAATTGAGATGGATGCACTAATTAGTCATAATAATGCAGTACATAATGAAATGATTAAGTCAAGTAATTTGAGTAGACTGAAATCTGGTATTGATAGACAATATAATACTAAAGAAGTTAATGATCTTAAGCAAGAAGGTTTGTTTTATAACAAAGAAGGGTCACTAGGATTAAATATACTAGGTAAAGAGCATGATAATAGTTTGCATAATAACAATGTTGCCAATACTAACACATTGAAAGAGAAAAGCGGTGAATCTGTTGATGTTGTGAGTGCAAATAATTCTTCACCATTGGTAAATAAAATAGATGCACAAACAGTAAAAGCTGTAAAGAGCAAGATTCCTAATAAGATTACTGCAGATAGCAATAAAGAAAGTTATAAAAGCTCTGCAGTTAAAAGCAATTCTAGTATAAATAGTCATAAGTTACATAATATTACTAAGGATGTTGAGATAGCAGAAGATGATCATGATTTGAATATGGATGATGTTAAATTAAATGTATTGCATCCAGATCACTTAGCTGTGGAGAACAATTTTTCTAGGGAAATAACATATAAATTATCCACAGGTGATTTTACTAGTATTGCTTTTATTCCAGATGATAGGTTGCCAGCATTAGTTAAAGATAGTAATGGCAATATGATTAATCCAGTATTAGTGCCACGTAAACTATATAATAGCTTGTTTAGTGTAAATTATAAATAGTTAAACTCATTTTCCACTTTTTAGAAATCCATGCACTTTTTCTGCTAAAAATATGCTAAATCCCTTGGTTCTTGATATTTCTGCTACAGATGCATTTATTATGTTATCAATAGATTTGAAGTGTTTTATTAGATTATTTCTACGCACCAATCCTATGCCAGGTATTTTATCCAGCACTGAGCTTGTAATTCTTTGATGCTTTTTTTTGCGATAACCAGATATTGCAAATCTATGAACTTCATCACGTAAATGTTGTAAGTAGAACAGAGTTTTTTTGTCATTAATAGTAACTTGTTTTTGATCTGTGGTATAAAATTTTTCCATACCTGCATTTCTGTTTATTCCTTTTGCTATACATAAGAATGGAATCGTAATATTAAGGTTTTTCATTGTGTCATTGACTACTGCAGCATGACCTGGGCCACCATCAATTAACAATAGATCTGGTATTGTACCATTTGTTTTTGCAAATCTTCTGTTTAATACTTCACGTAACATAGCATAATCATTGTTAGTAGTAGTTTTAATATTGAATCTTTTATACATTTTTTTCAAAAAACCATTTTTATCTGCTGCAATAATTGCACCAACTGGACAATCGCCAAAATTATGACTATTGTCATAGGCTTCTATTAGGTTAATTGGATACGTTATGTTTAAGATTTTTGCCAGTATATTTAAAATATTTTCTACCTCTTTTTGTTTCTTGATGAGATTTTTAAGATATGCTTCAGCATTTTTTGCTACGAAATTCATGGTTTTTAGAATATTTTTGTCTTCAGCATATTTTATTGTTGATAGATTTTTTTGCCCATGTTTAGAGGCGCTGATGGTGAATAATGCTTCTTCAACTATACTAGTACTAGTAAGTTTTATGTTGGTGTATATTTTTTCTGCTGGAGCTTTAATATGGTAAAATTGTATAATAAATGTTGAGAGTATCTGCTCTTTTTCCTCTTCCCAAGTTTTTTGTGAAAAAAATACTTGATTACCAGTATTGCAGTGATTACGGAAAAAGAAGACTTGTATACAATAGAAACCATCTAGAAATTCTATGGCTATAAAATCAGCATTTAGTATTTGTGGATTGACTGATGTGTTTGACTTTACTGAATAAAGATCATCTATTGCAGTTATGGTATTCTTGTACTCATTTGCTAGCTCATACTGCATTTGTTCACTAGCACCGATCATTTTGTTGGATAATTCTTTTTTTGTTTCACTAATTTCACCATTAAGAAATTTTATTGCATTAAGCACATTTTTGATATATGCATTTTTCTCAATTAGTCCTACACATGGTGCAGAACATCTATTGATGTAATATTCTAAACATGGTCTATTTCTACTTGTAAATACTGCATCAGAACATACCCTAATTTTAAAAAATTTTTGTATTATAGAGATAATTAGTGTTATGTTTGTAGCACAAGTGAATGGGCCAAAATAGCGTAGATTTTTCTTTCTTTCTCCACGATATTTCATTATTTTTGGATATGGGTGGTTTTTTGATAGTGCAATATAAGGATAATTTTTATCATCACATAGTTTTATATTATAAACTGGCTGCATGCTTTTTATAAGACATGCCTCTAATATTAATGCTTGTGCCTCATTGTCTGTGAATATAACTTCTATTTCAGATGCTTTGCTTACCATAACTTGTATTCTATTATCCAATTTTTTTGGCATGGTATAGCTAGTAAGTCTTTTTTTTAGGTTTTTTGCTTTGCCAATATAGAGCACCTCATCATTAGTGCTAATAATTTTATAAACACCAGGCTGATTGCTAATATTTGCTATTTGTTGTTTTAGATTATTTGTTGAAATATGGAGATTATTCATAGTTTGTATCTGTTATAAGATTTTTACTGACTCTATAATATTTTTTGCAGCTCTTCTTCCAGAATGATTTGCTATAATGACATCATTAATGTTATATACACTGTTAAATGGCACAAGATTTATTGTTTCTTCTATAACATCTATTATTTTATTAAATAAAATTTTACCATGCATGAAAGCATCAACAGCAATTTCATTGGCAGCATTTATTATGGTTGGATAGTTTCCACCATGTTGCATTGCTTCTCCTGCTATTTTTAACACCCTAATATGATCTTGATTAGGTTTATATATTCTTATAGAGTTTAACTTCTCTATATCAAGCATATTATTATACACAGGTATTTTAGGCCATGTAAATATACTGGATATTGGTATTTTCATATCTGGTGTGTTTATTATTGCTGATACTGAACTGTCTTGATAGGTCAATAGTGCATGAATGAGTGCCTGAGGATGTATTAAAACATTAAGTTTTTTTGGCTCTATATTGAATAGATTATGTGCCTCTATTAATTCTAGTGCTTTATTCATGAGAGTGGCAGAGTCTATGGATATTTTTTCTCCCATTTTCCATATAGGGTGCAGCTCTGACATTTTTGGTGTTACATTTTGTAATTGCTGTTTTGTATATCCCAGAAATGGTCCACCAGAAGCTGTGATTGTAAAGCTTTTTATCTCATTAATATCACTGCCTTTTAATAAACGAGATATAGCATGATGCTCAGAGTCTAATGGTATGATTTGAGTGCCATTGTCTTGTGCCATTTTCATGATAATTTTACCTGCACAAACCATAGGCTCTTTGTTAGCAATTGCCATTATTTTGCAGTTGCCAATAGTGTTGACTATAGCATTTATACCGGAGAATCCTGATATTGCCATTATAGCTCTATCAATTTTTGTGCTACATGCTTCCTTTACTCCATCTTCACCTGAAAGAATTTTTACTTTGTGGCCATTTAATATTTCTTTTAATTTAGGATATTTTTCTTTGTTGGCAATTACAACAATTTGAGCATTTGTTTTAATGGCATTACTTGCTAGCAGCTTGTAGTTTTCTGCAGCAATTAATGCATTTACAGAATATTGTTTGGTATAGTTTTGTAACAATTCTATGGCTTGTTGACCAATAGATCCAGTGCATCCAATTATAGAAATAGTTTGTTTCATATCATATTTGCCAAAAGATGTCCATTATTATGTTTAATAATCTTTAGCTTTATTATTGACCCAGCTGGCAGTTTAGTGTTTGCTTTTACTTTCATAAAATTTGCAGTATGACCTTTGCTAACAACATCACTTGATTTACTATTTTCAATTAATACACTATGCTCTTCTCCAATGGAGTTATTATATAAAATTTTCTTCATTTCTAAACCAGCATTCCGAGCAATTTTTACTCTTTGTTTTATAATATTGAATGGTACTTGTGGCATTTTAGCTGCTGGTGTGTTGTTGCGTGGTGAAAAAGGGAAGACATGCAGGTGGCTTATTCTGGCTTCTTTTATAAGATTTATGGAGTTCTGGAACATTTCATCATTTTCAGTTGGGAAGCCAACTATTAGATCTGCACCATATGTTATATCACTTCTGTAGTGTTGCAGATTATTGCAGAATTCAATAACTTGAGATCTTGTGTGCCTTCTCTTCATTCTTTTTAGAATCATATTATCACCTGATTGCATGCTAATGTGTATATGTGGCATTAATCTTTGTTCATTTTTAAACAAATTAATTAAATCTTGATCAATTTCTGCTACATCCAATGATGAAAGTCTCATTCTTGGTAATGAGGGAAATAGTTTAAGTAGTCTTTGTATTGCTTGCCCAAGGTTGATTTTAACTGGTAAGTCATTTCCATATGCAGTAATATCAACTCCAGTGAATACTATCTCTTTGCAGCCATTTAATAGTGCTTTTTCTATACATTGGGCAATTGCACCAAGTGGCATTGACCTGCTTTTTCCTCTGCCAAGTGGTATGCAGCAAAAAGTGCAGCTGTGATCACAACCATTTTGCACTTCTATCAACATTCTAGTTTTACTAGTTGTTTTTTCTACATCATATATTAATGGTTTAGATTTGGTTGGAAGTTCACTAACTACTATTTTTTTTTCCATCATTGAATAATTTTGTGGCACTAGCTTGTCATGATTGCCTAGCACCATATGAACTTCAGGCATTGCAGCAAATTTATCTGGATTGATTTGTGCAGCACAGCCAGTGACAAATATTTTAGCATCTGGTTTGTTTTTTTTTAAATTTCTTATTGTTTGCACAGCCTTTTTTTCTGCTTCATTTGTGACTGCGCACGTGTTAACTACAATGCTGTTTTCAGTGTTTCCCATTATAACATGTTCAATAACATCCCCTTCATGTTGATTTAGTCTGCAGCCAAAGCTTATTACTTGGTTTGTTTCTGACATTTAGTGTTTTTAATAAATAAATTAATTAAATTATTTTATGCTAAAAGTATTTAATCATCAAGCTATAGTAATTGGGTTGATGCACATTGATCTTGTAAATATTGAGCAGAAGAAGTATGGTTCATTCTATGTGAAGGGGTGCTGTAGTTATGCATAGTTGCAATGCTTAATGCATCTTCTAGGCTTTGTACTGTATAGTTAGTATTACTTGTTTTTAATAGATTTTTTAATGTATTAACTCTATTAGATGGCACTAGAACTAATACTTTTGTATTTTCATCAATTTGCTGCTTGTTTTCAGTAAGGATTTTAGGAATATAGTCTGGTGAGAGGCATTTTCTTATTGCTCCATGTTTTGCTGCTAATAGCATAGTTTCTATTTCAGTGAGTTGAGAAATAGAGTCATGGTAATGATTTTGTTCTGCAGATGTGCTTGCATTTTTTGCTAGTTGTGCATTTTTATGTTTTTCTTCTTGCACTAAATGTAGCTCTTGATCAATGTTTTGAAGTCTTATATGATGTTGTAGATCTGGGCTTATGCATGAATACATGGGTGTTTTATACTTACTAGAAATATCTGAGATCTTTAAGGCATGTTGCATTGAATTGTGATTATTGCTTGGTAGAGTTATGATTTGCAGTCTTGGATAGGCTATAGAGTTGTTGTATGAGCTAGATAATTGTTTTTGCATTTTGCTTTGTATCATAACCTGTTCTGTGGTTTTTTTTGCATGAAGATCAATGTCTTTAAGCCTTTTGTTTAATGGATTATCATGATATAATAATTGATTTATTTTAGCTATATTCACTAATTTTTATATTTTAACTCAATAATATAATTGATAAGTTATGTTATTTTAGAAAAATTGTCAAATTCTTAATAAGAAGAATTTGACATAATTAACTTTTTAAGATGAGAATATTAATAATTATTGTGGTTGGGAGCGCATTTTTTGTATGTGTTGGCTTTTTCTCCACTTTTGATTATCAAGATCAAGTACTCTAACTTTTTTTCTCCTTCCCTTGTTTTTTATGTTTTTTGACTGTTGTGTGTTTTTTGCTGTGTTTGAGTGTGGCGAGTAGTCTAGAAAGTATAGGAATCCATCCTCCTTCAAATTTATGGCCTTTTTCACCACTTTTTTTGTGTGAATTTTGTTCAATGAGGAATTTGTTAATGTTTTCTGGTATGAAGGCACTAACTTTCTTATATTGTTGCATGTTTTTTTGGCTTTCCTTTTCTTTTTGTATATCATTATACTCTCTTAAATATTGCTGATACATAGTGGCAAAAGTTTCCCCATGAGCTATTTGTGAGTCATCCTTTGCAATGCTGTGAAGCATAAAGTTTAACACCCTTTTTCTTTTTGGAGAAATTGACACAACTGCTTTTTTTGTTTCACAGACATTATTTATTATATTCTCTAATATACTATCTTTTGTATAGTGTCCAGTACCAATCATTTTTTCAATTACTAACAAATTTTTATTATAACATTTTGCAACAGTTTTCATAATAATATTATGATCATGTGCATATCCATCAAACAGTCTGTGTATCACTGCTAGTATATCACTATTGTCAATTTTATTCATATATTGTTAGTTAATAAGTATATATTAAATATCTTAGTAAACAATAGTTTATTATTTTTTAACTCATATTGAGTTGTTTTTTTTGATCTATTTTTCATTTAATGCTAGGTGTTTAATGCTTTTATTAATGTACTATGTCTTTTGTACCACACTGTTAATTTTAAGAGATAGTGATAGTTGTTAAGGGTTGCAATAAGTTGTGCTAGGTATAATATAAATTTAGCTAACATAATAGCATTATTTAGCTATATTAATTTTAGTATAGGGTTTTTATATGACAGATTTGTGCATTCAAAGTCAGATAATGCAAAGAGATATTCAGGATGGCAGTGATAATATTGTCAAAAAAACAGCATCTTATAATGTTGTAGATACTAGATCTAGTTTTAAGCTTTTGACACTATCCACATTTTTAATATCTTCACTTTTCACATCTACAGCTTTTATAAGCACTAATGCTAATGCTTCCCATCATCATGATAATGACAAACACCATGATAGTAATATGCACCATGATAACAAACATAATCATGACAATATGCATCATGAAGATAAACATCATGATAACAAACATCATCATGAAGATAAACACCATGATAACAAACATCATCATGAAGATAAACACCATGATAACAAACATCATCATGAAGATAAACACCATGGCAAGCATCGTGAGAATAAGCACAAAACAGAAATGAAGCAGCACACTAAGCATAATAATATGCAGTATCATGCACCACCTACTAAATATGAACCTACTTCTGTTTATCACAGGGGTACTAAAACCAGCTTGTATGGTGATGTTGATTTTCACTTTGCTTTTTTAGACAATGAAGATAAATTTAAACTTGGCAGGCTTACTCGTGACCATGTAATGAGTACTACTTATTCTGTGGGTGGAGAAGCAGAGATTTGGGTTAATAAAGATACCAGAGTTGGTGCAATAGTAGGGCTTGCTGCTACTAAAGATAAAAGATATGTATTTGACGTTGTTGGTTCTTCAGATCCAGTGTTATCTAGTCAAAACACACCGGTATCACTCCCAGCACTGCAATCTGCAAAACAACTGAATGCAAAACCTACAACTAGTGGCAAAAAACCTACAGTTGGTACTAGCTCTACAAATCTTAACTTCGATGTTGAAGTGGGCACAGCAAAAGTGTTAGATCTTGCTGGTTCTTCAACAACACAAATAGCTGCTAAAGCTGGCACTGGGGGAATAGATGCAACTGTTTCTGGTGTAGTAAATAGTGCAACACCTGTTATCGATAAGGTAGCAATAAAATTACCAGAAGTCACTCTTTCAAAAAGTGGCACTGAAAGTGTTAATTTTACTTCTACTGGTTATGATAAATTACTCACTCCAACAGGTGGTGGAACAGTAGATTCAGTTAAAGCTAGCAATAAAGCTGTAACTGTTGCCTCTGGCGATACAGCAACTGCAATAGATGGCAGTGGCATTACTCTTACTCTAAATGGTACTGGCTCAGTTGATGTGTTGAAAAAAACAGGACTATCAGCAACTAAAGTAGTTACTGCAACAGGTGCTTTAACTACTACCGATGTTGCTGGTATTACAGATCCTGCTACTATAACTGCAACAGCTGCTGCACCATTGACAACGCCAAAAACAACACTTGCAGCATCATCAGTACCAGCAATTAATACCCAAGATTTTAGTGGAAGTGGATCTGATACTCTTACACATAAACACGCTATAAATAGCTCTGATATAGCAGGTGCTCTTACTGCAACAACAACTATTGATGTACCAACTATATCTGTTGGTGGTGATACGGCATTGAAGCTTAAATCTCCAGATTTGGATGGTGATACTAAGCTTGTGCAAAACAAGGGTTTAAGTGTTGATGACTTGGCAGTTGACTTGTCTAGCATTACTCTTGGCACTCCCAGCTTAGCAGATGCTGATACTAGACTTATTACAGCAAAAGGTGGCTCTGGTGCTCCTACTGTAGATTTATCAGAGTTTGTTGATCCAACAAAGCTTGCTTTTGCACCAGCTTTAACTGCTACAGTGGAGGGTTATACTGCTGGCTATGGTTCAACAGGCACTGCTGATATAGAGGGTGATTTAACTGCTAATATAGCAGCAGGTGCTGATGTGCCATTAGCCATTCCAACTAAAGATATACCTGTTATTGCTAGTATAGCTGGTAATGTTTTACCTCCTGGAACTGTTCCAATTACTATTCCAATTACTGGCTCTGTTACTGCAAGTGGGGTTGTGGATGGCTTGAGTTCTACTTTAAATAATTATGCAAGATTTGGTGATGCTAAAGCTACTTTTGTTGATGCACACTTAGATCGTGCTGCTGTTTACATAGAAAGTAAGTTTGGCCGCTTTGAAGCTGGTTTGGATGAAGGACCAGAAGTTAAGTTGAGAACTGATGCCTCTACTATTGCTCATGGTACTGGTGGTATTGATGGTGTGTGGCATTATTATGCCAATCTTGGTGGTGTTGTAGGTCCAAACTTATTGAATACTACATATAACACCTTTTTCCCAGATATTAATACATCTGATTTTGGTTTAACTTCTAGTAGTTATTTTTTCTATCAACCAGCAACTTTTTCAGAGTTTAATTTGGAAAATGCACCAAAAGTTGCATTTTACAGCCCAGATTTTGGTGGATTTAGAATTGGTATGAGCTATTCAGCTGAGCAGAGTGATGATAATGTATATCAGCGTTTTGCTAATAAAAATGGTCAGTCATATAGTGATGTTCTTAGTGGCGCTGCTGAGTATTCTTTTATGATGAATGATATGGAATTTACTGCTAGTGTATTTGGTGAGTTTGCAGAGCATAATGAAAGATGCCTCTCAAATCTTACATCAAGTAGCAACAGTGAACGTTGTGTACAAAATTACTATGATTTAAAAAATCTTGGTTTTGGTGGTTCATTTGGTTTCCATGGCATTAGGTTTGCTGGCTCTTATGTAAACTTGAAAAAATCTGGTCAACGTATGGATTTGGCATGGAATCCAGATTGGCATGTATCTAATGCAAAAAATAATCCAACTGGTGGTACAGTTGCTTTAGCTCCCACAGTTATTTCAAATAATGAAAGTGCATTATATTCAAAATCAGAAAGACCAGAAACTAAGCGAGGCATTCCAAATAAAGTGTTGTTTAAAGATTTTGCATTAGTGCAAGTTAATTTTTCAGAAACTAGCAAGACTCAAGTTTTCACTGGTGGCACTGGTGCTGCAGCTGCTCTATCAGAAGATGCTACTGCTGGTATAACTCTTGATGTCAATGGTAATATTATTATGGGTAATGCATTATTCCCCTTTGCTGTACATACAGCAGCTGCTGATACAGAAATATCACTTAAAGTAACACCAGCTGATACAGATGATGATGTTTATGGTGAGCATGATTCATATTACTGGACACTTGGTGCAGCTTATGAAATGGGCCCTGTAGGATTTAGTATTACCTATATGAATGCAAAAACTCAGCAAAATGATGCATGGGGTGGTAGAACAAGATTGCGTAACTTTGTTGCTAGTTTTGATTATGAGATTGCTAAAGGGTTTACTCCATATATTGAAGTTTCATATTTCAAAACCGAAGATAAGACATATGGCTTTTTAGATGCAGCACAATTGCAAACTACAGCAGCTACTGCAGCAAATCCTAGTGATGTTACAGGAGCAATGGTAAATTATGATGCATTACAAGATACTTTATTTGCACAGATGTATGGTAATTCTATTTATATGTACAGCTCTGATGCCGGCAAAGGAGCTGATATTAATGAGATTAAGAAGCTTGTAGAAGATGAAAATAAAGGATACACAGTAATGATTGGTGCAAAGATGAGTTTCTAAATAAAGCTCACGCTAATTGATAAAAGCCACTGTTTTGTATCAGTGGCTTTTTATTTGTTAAATTAAACTTTATCAGTTATTGACAGTATATATTTTTTTGTTTATTGTATTCTAATATCTAACTTTTGATATAGTTTTATGTACCCTGAGCAAGGTGTTGGCTTGCTTTTTAGTAGATTTAAAAAGATATTTATTATTCAACAAGTATCTATAGCTTTCTATTCTTGGAGCTGTTTTTATAAAATAATTTGCTTAGATTTTCTATTTTCTATCCAATTTTGTTGCATATATTATATTCTTAATGTAATCAATGTTATTATAGATAATGTTGGTATACAATGAAAGTTGTAGGTCTCACTGGATTGATAGCATCTGGCAAAACTGTTGTTGCTGAGTTTTTGCATAGTAATAATATACCAGTGTTTGAAGCTGATAAGGCAATAAGAATGCTTTATGCAGAAAATCAAGAAGTTATATCAAGTGTAGCAAAAGTATGTCCTTCTGCATTTGTTGATGGTGTTATTGATCGCAAGGTTTTGCGTAAGTGTATATTCAGCAATAAAAGCTTATTAAGTGAACTTGAGATTGTAACTCTTAAATTTGTTAGAGAGTTGCTGTTAGATTTTATCAGTTCAACAGTAGAAGGTTTGCTTGTAATAGAAATGCCACTTTTATTTGAGAGCAAGTTGTATAAGTACTGTGATTATATAATTAGCATTGTTTCTGATAAAAGCATCCGTGAGCATCGTGCAGTTAATATGCGTAATATGAGTTTAGATTTATTTAATTTTTTAAATGATCGACAAATTGGTGATGATGAGAGGATTGCTAAGTCTGATTTTGTGCTATTTAATAATGAAACTGAAGATTTGTTGATAGAGTCTGTTAAGAAAATTTTACAGGAACTTGGTAAAGATGGTTGTTTTAATAATGACTGAACCCAAGGCATCCTCATCACAAAAAATGAATGAATACAGCATTGACAATGAGTATGCTAATACTAGGATTGATAGATTTTTATATCTTAAATTTGGCTTTACACATGGAATGATCAGAAAATTTTTAAGAAAAAAGTTAGTAACAGTGAATGGCAATAAGGTTGTTGCTGATTACAGAATGTTGTATGGTGACAAAGTTTTAATTTATGTGTCAATATTATCTAGAGAAAAAATAGAAGTTAGTAAAAAAAATAATTTTGTGACTGATAAGTGCTACAAAAAATATGAGAAAATAGCACTTAGTATGGTGCTGGACAATATGAATGAGTTAGTTGTTATTAATAAGCCATATGGCATGCCTTCACAAGGTGGTTCTAATATAAATGTGAGTATTGATTCATTGCTTAAGTATATTGAGAGTGGTTTACATTTAACGCATAGGTTGGATAAATATACCTCTGGAGTTATGCTTTTAGCAAAGGGAAATTTAATGGCTAGGAAGATTGGTGAACTGTTTAAGAATGCTATGGTAGGCAAAACATATTATGCTTTACTTAGTAGAATGCCTAGTAGTAAGTCAGGAGTGCTTGAGCTGCCATTATGTGAGATAGAGCAATCTGGTGAGCGTATTGTGGTTGTAGCCAAAACAAATGGTATTAGATCTATAACAAAATATAACGTTATTACTCGTATTAGTGAAGATATGATATTGGTTAGATTATCACCATTAACTGGAAAGAAGCATCAGTTAAGAGTTCATATGTTGCACCTAGGTTGTCCTATTATAGGTGACAAGAAATATGGTGGAATTGCTGGTAAGTTATGTTTATATGCGCACTCTATAAGTTTGCCAGGGGTAGGTATTTTTAGTGCTACCCCACCTAAGCACATGAGTTTTATATCTCCAGTGCTTTAGCTTACAATTTTGTACTGCATGCCACCTATAATGTTATAGGTATTTTTATCTTTAGAATGAAGTGGGAGGAAGCATTGGTCATACTTAACTATTCCACTGTTAGAATAGAGGATTTTTTTATCTTCAATAATTGGGTTTTGATAATACATAACTTCATCAAAAGCGCCTGATAAGATTTCAGGATCTGATGATACCAAAGGTGGTGAATCATGCTCTGGATCGAGTTCTTTTTTGTATGCAGATACTATTTCATCCCCTAAATGTGTATACTTATATATAAGTTTGTTGCTAGCCATTTTTATAGACATAATAAAGCAATGCTGCCAAATTTCTAGTATATCATCAGAAATAATCTGCTCCATGGAAGGTGGTTTTTGTTTGCTGTGTAGTTGCTTCCAATAATGATAGAGTATATTATTTAAACTCATTTGTTCCTCATTGTATTATACAACAGGAATTATCTATTGTTTGGTTTAAGCATATGTTAAATTAAGTTTTGCTAATTTTGCACATCAGAGAAAAATTCTTTTATCATTTTATGTACTAATAAATAATCATTACATTGGTTAATTTTCTGACGAAATGCTGTTGATTGTGGCATTCCAGCACTGTACCATCCAATATGCTTGCGTGCACATTTCATTCCAACATTAGTTCCATATTGGTGTAACAATGATTCATAGTGCTCAATGACAATATTGTAAAGTTTTTCCACATTTGGTGGTTTGCTTGGTTTATTTTTAAAAATTTCATCAATTAGCTGGCCAACAAGCCATGGCTTTCCATAACTTGCTCGACCTATCATTACGCCATCAGCTTCAGATGATTTAAGTGCATTATATATGTCTGTAGCATTTCCTATATCACCATTAGCAATAACTGGTATTTTAACAGCTTGTTTTACTTGTTTAATGGCAGTCCAGTTAGATTGTCCATTATACATTTGAGCTCTAGTGCGGCCATGTACGGTAATCATTTGCACTCCAGATTCTTCTGCTATTCTTGCTATTTTTGGGGAATTTAAGTTATTTTTATCCCAGCCTAGACGCATTTTAACTGTAATTGGAATGCTAACAGCTTTTGATATTTTTTTGATAATTTTTGCTACAAGTAGTTCATCTTTCATTAAGGCAGAGCCTGCTAAAGTGCCAGTTATTTTTCGGCATGGACATCCTAGGTTTATATCAATAATTTTTGCACCTGTATAGGCAATAATTTTTGCTGCTTCAGACATGAGATCTGGATCAGAACCAACTATTTGAACTGCCATGTTAGCAGATGAATTATTGTCTTTCTTTATACGATTTAAAGTTTTTTGGCAATGTTCAACCATAGCTCTACTGGCAACCATTTCTGATATAGTCATCTCAGCACCCATTTTTGTTGCTAAATTTCTGAATGAGATATCTGTAACATTGCTCATTGGTGCCAGAATAATTGGGTGTTGTATTTGGATATTCCCTATTTTAATAGGAAGCATTTTAGGCATATCTATGTTAGCATTTGGTTTACTGGACGGCGTACACAAGGTGATTTATCACCTCCTACACAAGGACTTGGTAAGCCAGGGTCATCATAGCTAGATGCACAAGCAGATAGTAACAGCAATAAAACTATTGATATAGCTATTATAAGTTGTGGATATGCAAATTGTTTAAATTTTTTTGTCAAAAATTTTGTTATAAACATAATAAATATCCAAGCCCAATAGATAGGTGTCAATATTAACAATAAAGGCATTGATATAGGTGTTGCAAGGATATCATTGTTCAATTTTAATTTTTTTATCATTAAATACCTAGAAATAATAGACAAATTAAATATTAACGTTTAGCAAACTGTGTTCCACGTCTTGCTTTGTGTTTGCCATATTTTTTGCTTTCAACCATTCTGTTGTCACGGGTTAGAAGTTTACTGGAAGATAGTGTAGAGTGATAATCTGGATTAAAAATATCAAGAGCTCTGCTAACTCCATGCTTAATGGCACCTGCTTGTCCAGATAGCCCACCACCACTAACAGTGCAGATTATGTCAAATCTATCTTCACATTTTAATACTACAAATGGTTTTAGAATTTCATTTTTATATCGTTTATGTGAAAGTGGTTTGTCAATATTTTTGTTATTAATTACTATCTTTCCTGTACCAAGTTTAATCCATACTCTAGCAGTTGCAGTTTTACGCCTTCCTGTTGCATATGCTCTGCCAAATCTATCAATTGTTTGTTTAGGTTTTTCAGTTACTTGGTTGGCAATATTCATTATACCTGCTCATTTTTATTAATTGTATTTTTTGTATTCCAAGATGAGACATCTAGTATTTTTGGTTTTTGCCCTTGATGTTTATGTGTATCATTTTTATATATATATAAATTACTGAATCTCTGGCGTGCCATTGGACCACGACCTAGCATTCTTTTTACAGCTAAACCCAAAATTCTTTCTGGAAAACATTTCATCATTCTTTGTGGTGTAGTTTCTTTTAGGCTACCTATATATTCACTGTGTCTATAGTAGATTTTATTTTTCATTTTTTTGCCAGTAAACTTAATCTTATCAGCATTAATTACAATTATATTGTCACCACAATCCATATGTGGAGTATAATGAGGTTTATGCTTGCCTTTTAATAATAATGCAATTCGCGATGCTAGTCTGCCAACAATCATATCTGTTGCATCTATTAACATCCATTTTTTTTCAATTTCTGATTTTTTTAATGAAAAAGTTTTATTTAAGGTAAACATTATTTAAGTTTATGTACATTTAAATAATATTATTACGAGTTAACTATATTCTGTCAATAATTTTGTCATATTGGAACTATTCAATATGTTGTTTTTTGTGCTCAAAGCTTATATACAGATCTGTCTTTTCCAAAGCATTTTTAGGCAGGAAGTTTGATATATAGTATTGCATTATTGCAATAAGTCTTTTGTCATTTATTGCATTTGCAGCAATATTGGCACCAATTATGCTAATAGGACGCCCTGGTGCATATAAATTGTTGCTTAGAAACATTTTATAAGCCTCTCCCGCTAGATCTTCTTGCAAGAGAATTTCAGCCAATAGCTCTTGTGATGGTTTAAGAAAAACTTTTGTCGATACTGTTGGAGATATTTGTTTTTCTATCATTATAGCATTTTGTGCAAAGTGTATTGCACGCTGATAATCTTTGTGTTTGACATTTAATTTAGCGAGCAACTGATTTTTAATAATATATCCTATATCTTGGTCATACCCATTGAGTTTTACTAGTTGTTTATTAAGAATTTTCAATGCATTTTCTATTTCATTAGACTGGGAAATTGATACTGTGGCAATTAAAACATTTTCAATAGCATTGCTATTATATAACTCATCTTGCAGATTGGTTATTAAAGATAATGCTTCTGAATGCTGTGCATTAGTGTTATTGATAAATGATACAATGGCTCTGTACATGGCCTGTATGGATTGATTGTTATTAGTATCTATGGTTTCTTTAATTTCTTTTAATTGTACTAATGCTTCATCTAAAGACATTAGTTGTGTTAAGCCATATATAATATTTATTGCTGCTTGGTAGTTTAAGTTTGCTTTATCAAGATTGTTTTTTGCTATAATTTTTTTTGACAAATCCCATGATATTTTATTTAACTGAATAAATTCAGTCCAACTTGCAGTATTGAAATAGTGTTCTGCTATTAGCATAGTATAACATGGGCCTATATTTACATGATCTTTCATTGATGTAAGGATTTTGTTAGCTTTGTATGCTAATGTTGGTGTATTCCACACTGTGGCTGCATATCCTTTGAATAGATTTATTTGAGGATGTTTTTTGTATTCATTTTCCAGGATTTCACCATATTTTTTGATATTGTATGGATTATTGCTGTAGATAGGGCTGGTTAGTACAGATTGTAGGTATAATAACACAGCATTTAGATTATCAGAATATGTATTTTTAATGGATTGCATTGCATTAAGGTATTTAGCATTTATGATTTTTAACTTAGCCCTAGTTTCATTCTCTTTTTTTTGATAGAGATTTTTAACAGCATTAATATAATGCAATTCAGATTCACTGAGTTCAGATAGTTTTTCTTTACTGTAACTATTTATTTGATCTATTATTTGATTAATTTTTTGTTGTGTATGGCTGCCAAGTTGTCTATATGCTAATATTTGCCCCCAAAGTGCCATAATCATATTTTTGTCTAGATTATGTGCATTTTGGAAGTAAAAATTTGCTTGTATTGGTTCAAAATAGTGTAGTGCAAGCAAGCCAGACAAAAAATTTTGCTGTGCACTGTCATTTGTTGTTGTGAGTGGAAATTTTTTGATTTCATCAAATGAGCTATTATCCAGCTCTTTTGTGGTATAAAAATTATCATTAGAGTTACATAGGCCAATTGGTGTTGCGTGCAAATTTTTTGAGATTAAGATATAAGTGAATGCTAAAAATATTGATGCAATGTATTTATATTTTATCATTTTCATTATTAGATGAAAGAATTGCATCTTCATTAATATCATCATATCCACTCTCTTCCGTAGGATCTAATTGCTGCATAATGTCTAGATTATCTATTGAGCTGCCCATAAAATCTATAATACCAGATGTATTTTTATTAGTAGTATATGTTTTTATTAATTTTTGTTTTAACTCATTGATATTAATTTTTTTAAATGCAATTTCCTCTAAAGCAATCACAGTATTTTTTTTATCATTCTCTACTTCTTTAGCATTATTGTCTAGTTTTATGCCAGAGTTTATTTCACATATGCGTTGATTCACAAGAAGTATAAGTTCAAATTTATTTGGTATAATCTTCATACATTTTTCAATAATATCAATATGCATAATGCTAGAAACAAAATATTTTATTCTAAAATATTTTATTTCTTACAGCAAGTCAAGAATTATTATTTTCTGCGTGTTGTGTACTATGGAAAAATTTACTAATAAAGTTTAGATAAATTTTGTATAGATTGTTTAAATCTGCAAGTGAAATATGCTCATTTGCTTGATGTGCAGTTGTTGACAGTGGGCCAAATTCAACAACTGGTAAGAATTTTGTTATATAACGCGCATCCGATGTTCCACCTGAAGTGCTGTATGATGGTTTGTTTCCCATTATTTCTTGTATTGTTTTAGAAAGCATTTGAGTAATTATATCTGGATTGTTAATGAATGGCTCAGCTGTAATATCACTATCTAAATCATAGCTTTCTAATACGATGCATTTTTTTTCTATAGTTTGTATTAATGATTCTGATGTGTGTAAGTTGTTGAAGCGTATGTTGAATTTAATTAAGACATTATCCGGTATTACATTATGCATACTAGAATTTGTTTCTATGCTTGTGATTTCTAAATTTGATGGTGGGAAATGTTCTGTGCCATTGTCTAATTTTGTTTTCAATAGTTCATTAGCAAAATTTAATGCCATTGGCAATGGATTTTGTGCTAAATTAGGATATGCTACGTGTCCTGCTTTTCCATGAATTTTGACTTTAAAATTTATAGAACCTCTGCGTCCTATTTTTATAATGTCGCCAAATATTTTTTGACTAGTTGGCTCACCAACCAAGCAGTAGTTAGGAAGTTTATGGTTTTCTTTGAGCCATTCCATTATTTTTGGCGTGCCATTTGTCGAGTCAGTTTCTTCATTGTTGGTTAGTAATATTGTGATTTTGCCACTAATTTTATTATTGCCAGCATTTTTGATTATATTAATTGCAGCTGCAGTAAAACATGCTACAGCTGTTTTCATATCTACTGCACCACGTCCATAAAGATTGCCATGAGCTGTGGTTGGCACAAATGGATCAGAAAGCCAATTGTTAATATCACCTATTTCAACAACATCCAAATGTCCAGCAAAACATAAGTTGAGTTTTGGTGTATTGCCAAAAGCACAGCTTGCATAAATATTTGCAGTATCAGGATGGTTGGGTGCTTTAAAGATAAGTTTTTTACAGTTAAAATTATTAGATTGTAATAACTCAAGCATTAAACTAATTGCCATTTCACCATTGCTTGAGACATCATTGCATGCAATAAGTTTTTTACTAAGTAACAGTGGATCAATATTCATTTACTTATTATTTTCTTTTGAATTTTCAGTATTGTCTGATGATTCTTTTGCCTGTCCTTTTTTGCCTACAATGTTTGCAATAGGTGTATTGAGATCTGTAATTACAGATTTAATTATTTTTGGTAGTGGTAAATCTTTTATACGTATAAATTCTCCTACAGTTTTTTCAGATAGATCAACATCAACATGTCTAATTAAATCATTTTTAGGACATATGCACCAAATATATCGATGTATTATGTTAATAAAACCACCTTTTTTAATTCCAGGTGATGATTCTGTATTAATAAAATAGATGAAGACTTTCACTTTGTTTTTTGTCCCTGCTTTTTGGAAATCAATATGTTGCAATTTATCAGTTACACAATGTTGTTGTACATCTTTAACAAAGACCTTTTGTGCTTTTCTATCATCAATTTTTATATTAAATACAGAGGAAATAAGCTCACCTTTTTGATGAGCAATATCTAGGCCATGTGATTCAACAGATATATTAGTTGATGTGCCTTTGCTGTCATTAATAATAGCAGGTATCATGCCATTTTTTTTTAAAGCTTTAGTTGCTGCTTTGCTGGGATTTTTTCTAGATGATGCAGCTAATTCTAGCAATTCACTCATTTTATGCCTATGCTGAGTCTTAAATCATTAATGCTATCAATATATCTTAGTTTGCTCAAATAATCAATTCTTTAATCCTTATTATTAGCAGTGAATATTTTAATTGCATTTTTCATTGTTTCACCTATTTTTGCCAAGTTTGGTGCAACTAAGATACCTGCATTTTTTAATGCTGAAATTTTACTAATAGCTGTACCATTAGAACCAGTGGTGATTGCTCCAGCATGCCCCATGCGTTTTCCTAATGGTGCACTCATTCCAGCTATAAAACCAACAATAGGTTTTTTTATAGGATAATTTTTAACTATTCTAGCTACCTCTTCTTCAGCATTACCGCCAATTTCACCTATTATAACAATTCCTTTTGTTTTTTCATCTTGTAAAAATAGTTCTATTGCATTGGGAAACGTCAATCCTGGCAATGGATCGCCACCTATACCTATGCATGTTGATTGACCCATTCCAGTATTGGTTATTTGTGCAACAGCTTCATATGCTAGAGTTCCAGATCTAGAAATAACACCTATGCTACCTGGTTTATGTATTTTGGCTGGCATTATTCCTATTTTGCATTCACCAGGGGTTATGATGCCTGGGCAATTTGGCCCAATTATTGTTGTTGCTGTATTTTTTATTATGTTTTTAATTTTTACCATATCAAGTGTTGGCACACCTTCGGTTATGCAGACTATAAGTTTTATGTTGGATTCAATAGCCTCTAACATTGCATCAAATGCAAATGGTGCTGGTACATATATTACTGTTGCTGTTGCTCCTGTAGTTTTCACAGCCTCATTAACTGTATTAAATACAGGAAGGTCAAGACAAGTGCTTCCACCTTTGCCTGGTGTAACACCAGCAACTATTTTTGTTCCATAGTCTAAAGCATTTTTCGTATGAAATTTTCCTTGAGCACCTGTTAATCCTTGGCATATAACTTTAGTGTTTTTATTAATTAGTACTGACATTTTCAACCTGTTTGTTTAGCATTTGCTACAGCTTTTTGTACAGCTTCTTCAATATTACTTGTAAAAAAAACATTTATATTAGCTTCTTGCAGCTTTTGTTTTGCATATTCGGAGTTTGTTCCAAGCAATCTGATAATAATATTTGGCTTTGTTTTAAGTGTTGGTATGGTTGATATAATGCTATCAGCAACCATATCTGCTTTAACAATGCCAGCAAAGATGTTTATTAAAATTGTTTTTACTTTATGGTTATCTAAGACTATTTTTATGGCTTTTGAAATACTTTCTACATTTGCAGTACCTCCAATATCTAAGAAGTTTGCAAGTGATCCACCATGTTGCATTATTATGTCCATAGTAGCCATAGCTAACCCTGCACCATTTACAACACAGCCTATATTTCCATCCATTTTAATAAAGCTAAGATCATTTTTTGCTGCTTCTACTTCACTTGGAATGCTGTCTTTTGCACTATACAGTTTTGTAATATTGGGTTGTCTATATAGTGCATTGTCATCAAAAGTCATTTTTGCATCTAGAATAACTAAGTTGTTTTGCATATCTAATGCAAGAGGATTGATTTCTATCTGACTGGCATCATTAGTAATGAAAGCATTATATATACCAATTATTATATGTTTTAGTTCTTTAAAGCACGCCATGTTAAGTTTGGCACCAAAGATTATTTGTCTTATTTGAAAGTCCATAGGACCAGTAGTAATATCTATGGGTATTTTTATAATTTGCCCCATATCTTTTTTTGCCAGTTCTTCTATATTTATCCCTCCAGCTGCAGAGAAGATTATTGTTGGTTTTGCTATTGCTCTATCAATTATAATGCTAAGATAAAACTCTTTTTTTATGCTGATTGCTTGCTCTACATAGACAGCCCAAGTGGTTTTTCCCTCTGAACCAGTTTGTGCATTTACTATTTTCATACCAAGCATTGATTCAATTTTTTTTCTTGCATCACTAACTGTTTTGGCAATTAGCACACCACCACATTTGCCTCTGCCACCAGTATATGCTTGTGCCTTTACTACTAAAGGCATATGTTTAAAATTTTTTAACTTAGATTCAATATTGTTTTTTGTTTTTACTACAAATCCTTTTGGTATTGGTAGGCCAAATTTGTAAAGAATTGTTTTTGCTTGATATTCATGTATGTACATATAACCTACAATAACTTCTCTAATTTATTATTTTTTACAAGTTGTACCAGATCAGTGTATCCACCAATGTGGTGCTCATCAATAAATATTTGTGGCACAGTTTTGTGACCATTGCTTTTGTTGATCATAGCATTGCGTGCTTCATCAGTATCAATAAAAATTTCATTATATTCTAGATGCATATTGTCAAATATAGCTTTTGCATTGGAGCAGTATGGACAGATGCGTGTGGAATATATAGTAATTTTTTTATTTTTTTTTGTTGTCATAGTGTCTAATAAAGATTCTTGCCAAGAGTATAGGAAAATATTAACCTAAAAAAAATTATTATGTCAATTGATAATATGCACATATATTATGTCTTTCATAAAACTGGTAGTGAAAATAATGGCTATGGATCTATTTCAATAGTGCAAGATGGTTTTTCAATGTATGCATTTTTATTTAATGTGCTTTGGGTTTTTTATAAAAAAATGTGGGCTATTGGTATATTGCTGCTTGTTGCACTTGCAGCAGTAGATTGGTTAATGCATTATTTTTGGAATTACACTTATTTTCATTATACAATACTTCATCTTTGGTTTATGTTTACTGTTGGTGTAATGGGCAACATTTTTATATCATGGCATTTATACATCAAAGGCTACAGCATGAAAACAGTCATTATAGGCAGAGATGAGCTGGAAGTTGCTAGAAGTTTTCTTACCATGTTAACAGATAATTCCAATATTTCTTAGTTAATTTTAATTTAACATGATATTTGACCAGTGTATGTAAAGTATTTAATAACTTTCAGTGTCTAACATATTGATAAATAACTATGAGTAAATGATGAAAGTTATCATATGTGGTGCTGGATTTATTGGTAGATCAGTTGCTGTATATCTAGATAGTATTGGTCATAGTGTTACTATTATAGACAAAAGTAAAGCAGCATTAGACTTGGCCAAGAGCATAGCACCTATTTATTGTGTTCTGGGTGATGCATTGTCTATAGAGTTGCTTGAGAATAATGATGCTAGTAAAGTTGATATTGTTTTGGCAGTTACTAATAGTGATGCTGTGAATCTTGCTATTTGTCAAATTGCAAAGTCATTTTTTACAGTAAAAATAAATGTTGCCAGAATTAAGCGTGATGCTTGGTTTTATGGCAATAGAATTGCAGATGATTTTGCACCAGATTTTGTATTCTCACCAGAATTAGTTATTGCAAATGCGCTTTTTTGCAAGCTGAAATGGCCTATGATTTCTAAAAAGTTTACAGCTCAATGTGGTCTTAAGATTTGTTTATGTAATGCAAAGATTGGGAAAAAATTTTTATTAAACTTCAATGCTATATCCAAAAAATTTAATGGTGTAATTCTCGGTATTTTGCATGACAATATCATATTAATGCCTGATGATTGTTTAAATATTAAAATGGATACTGATGATAGGCTTATTATTGTGGTTAAAGATTTGTCTTTCTTGAATGGTAATTTGTTTACAGATTTTGTACAGTTTTCATCTGGTTTTGTTTTATTTGTAGGGAAAATAGAAATATTACACACTTTGTTGAAAATTATGCAGAAAAATGAAGTGAAGAGAAAAATTTTGTTTATTTCTAATAATGAAAACAAAGCATTTACTGCTGCTAATGAGTTTGAAAAGGTTGATGTTATAAAAGGTAATGTTTTTGACCAGCTAACCATTGAGACTATTGCTAAGTATGGCATTAAAAATGCCATACTAGCTACAGGTGATGATGCAAGAAATGTAATGTTGTCACTTTATTTAAAGAGATGTTTATCCACAGAGCTTTCTACTTTTATTATTAATTCAGAATTTACCAATGATTTTTTGAATCACTTAAATGTTGATTATAATATTGATCTTTGCAGAGAAGCTAATCATTTTTTTTCTTATATAATTAGCAATGCTTTTCATGTTGGGCATAAGTCATATGTATTATCTGATATAAAAATTATAGAGATGAAGATTGATCTAAGCAGCGATTTTGTTGGAAAAAGTGTCAAAGAGTTTTTATTAAAATATAAAATAGATAGTGCTCTTGCTTTACTAAGATCAGATAGTATTTTTCTTCCCAACTATGATTCTAAGTTAGAATTAGGAGATGTGGTACTTGGGGTTAACAGGGCATCTTAACTAGTGATATGTGCATTTAAAAAAAATTAACTTTGTTATTTTATAATATTTGCAATTGTTCATTTTTATGAAAATAATGGCAGATTTTTGCATACGCATTGGTGATAATATTCACCCAGTTTTTTTTAGAGATAATAAATTTTATTTTGATAGCAAATTTTCTAATAAATCATTCACTGCAAGCCAATTAGATGGATTTGTTAAGAATTCTTCCGGAAAAGCTGTATTTGTATATGCGGATAATTATCTTGCTAATTTAACTGATTTTCCTGCTGAAAAAATGCAAGATCTTGTAAGCACTGATGGTGCAAATGGTTCTTTAGCACAGACTATGATATCAGATTTAATATGCACTGTTGGTGAACAAAATATTTTTTTAAAAAAATTTGATAATGACGTTTGGCATAGACTGGATGTAGTAGATGGAACTTGGAAGAGTATTAGCAATGATCAGATAAGATCAATTAATAGTCATATAGCCAATGGTTCATTTAATGATGTGTACAGCAGGGAAAAGTTAGACAATGCAACACACAATCAGACTATTTCCAATATGCAAGTTAATGTTGATGGCGGCCTAAATATTAATAATAATGACTTGAAAATTGATATTGTTTCATTGGATGATTTACTTAAATCAATTAATGATGATTTTGATTTAAATAGTGCTGCACTTAATAATGCAAGCATTACTGAAGAAGAGGTAAGGGTGGCTTTTAGAGATTTAGAGCCAAGTCTCACAGGTGCTGGTGGCAGTGTTGATGAAGAGTCGCTAAATGGTGTTGCAACTGAGGTTGTTAATGCAGTAAAAAAGCATGCAGAGTTGGCTGGTGTTCCGGAAATTGCTAAAGATTTAGATGATAAGTTTAAGGAGATTGTTGCTGATGATGATTTAGACACTAACAAAAAGATTGATATGATGAAAAGTGCAGCTTTTGAAGCAGCAGAGGATGTTGATGCATTGAATGATATGCCCAGTGAAGATTTAAGTGATGATACATTGCAAGTCAGTGAGCCTTCTACTTATAATAGTTTTGATACTGATGATCCTGATATTAATAGCTCTAATAAAGATGTTAACCATGTTACTGCACCTATTATTGATAATGGAATGCGGGATTTGCAGACAGATTTGCATTTAAGAGATACTGAACGCTTGAGGGGAGATGTAATTAATCAGGGTCGTGATATAGCTGATCATAGTGCTAAAATTCATGGTTTAGAGCATGATCGTGATTTGCATTTAAGAGATACTGAACGCTTAAGGAGTGATGTAATTAATCAGGGTCGTGATATAGCTGATCATAGTGCTGGAATTCATGGTTTAGAGCATGATCGTGATTTGCATTGGAGAGATACTGAACGCTTAAGGAGTGATGTAGCTAGCTATGGTCAAGATATTAGTTCATTGCGCAATGAATCATTGTTGCATGGGGGTAGAATTGATAATTTAGGCAGGGAGTCTTTAGAGTCTAGGATTGATATTGGTAATTTACGCAGTAATGTGGATAGATCACATGCAACAGTGCAAGATCATTCTGGTAGAATTAGTGATTTGACTGTTGGTACAGCTATGCATGGTGAGCATTTAAACACTCACAGTCATGATATAACTCGAACCTATGGTAAGCTTGATAGCCATTCTCAGCGTATTAATGATGTTATGTTTGGCATGCATAATACATCACAAGATATAAAATTAATGGATACTGTTGCTAGAATGGAGAAAGAGAGAATACAAGATCGAATGAATGCAATGCAGCAAGAGCATGCTAGAGATATAAGCAGAATTCAAAAAGAACTTGAAAGATCTCAACAAATGCCATATGCTCCAATGCAAGGAGCATTTGCTATGCAGCATGGCATGGGAGATCTTGCAGGGAGAATGCAGCAAGTAGAGCTATTACTTGCTAAAATGCAGCAAGCTGATGCAAGGAATGCTAATTTACAACAAAGCCTTGATAGGATTGATAAGTTGGCAAATGCTGTTGAGGCTAACAAAAATGCTATAGAAGGAATCAAGCTAGATAATGAAAGTTTTGGAGATAAAAGAGATGCAGATGTTAATTCTGAGCTCAAAAGTTTGTCTGATCGCAGTAATGCATTAAGCAGGGAAATTGCTAATATTAAAGCAGCAAGTAATGATTTAAGCGAGATGACTCCATCTGTTCAACTTAATGCTAGTGATATTGCTAATCAATTGGCAAATTCTGAGAGCTTTCAGTCAGCTGTTGCTGCAAAAGTACCTCAGCCACAAACTGTTTTAGTGCCAAATATGCAAAGTGCTGTTGACAATACTAAACATGATGTACAAGTTGCAAAAGTAAGTCCAAATATTGGTTTAGCTAATCCAGCTATAGTTGCACCAGTAAAGCCATACACCCCTACAGCTTCACAGGTTTATGCACCAAGTTTTGTACCATCCCCAATGAAGCAAGAGCAGGGTGTTGATAGTGCTTATAATAACATTCTTGCTGGATTAAAAGATGATCTTATTCTTAAAAAAGGAGTATTCATAAGCAAGGTGCACAAAGATATTGGTATTGGAATAAGCCATGATACAAGTAAATATGATTCTGCTACTGATGATGACTTTAGTGTTAGGCTGCGTAGAGATAGTAACAACAAGAGTAGACTTGATATTGTTATGCATAGTCCTGGGTGTATGGTTGATCCAGATGTTTTGTATGGAGTTGTTAGAGGGCAGGTAGATCTTGTTAATATAGCTGATGATGGTGGTAAGAGTATTGCACACTTTGCACCAGGAGATAACAATTATGAGCTGCACTCAGCGCCATTAGTTATTGAAAATTTTGCTCCAAGATCAGCACCAGAGCATGAGCGTAAAATGATTAGAGTTATTGTTCATGAGGATGGCAGGCTTGAGGTTAGTCATAGAGATGATGGGTACAATGATGCAGAATTGGATAATATAAAAATTTCAGGTAGAAGCATTAAGAGTATTTTAGACACTAAAGTCAGAGTTAATATTTATGATGATGTTGATGAGAGGGTTTTTGATGTAGGTGAGGAAGGCAGTGATATTGTCAGTAGTACTGTAGAACAAGACTCTGCTTTTTCACAAGGACATAATGCACCTAGTTATCAAAGTCATTCAACTAATAGAATGGAAGGATTGCATAGTGCTGTAGATAGAGAATTTGAAGCTGATGCATTTAAGAGTGAGGTTGATCGCCATGCTATAAGAGGCATGGAATCAAAACACTTATCAGATGATGCATATAGAAAACCTAGCGCCAGAAGAATGAAAGATGAAAAATCTAAAGTATCCTATAGTAGGAAAGATGATACTTTGGTTTTAAGTGTTCCTGATAAAGTTTTGGCTATAAAGGAGGGTGCCTTGAATCTTGGTAACATTAGAGAAAGGATGAATGCAAATGGTTTGAGTAAAACTGTAGTTTTGATGCCTGGTGACTTGCCATCATTTAATATTACTGTAGAAAAAGATGATGAAGATGTAGATAAAGTTGTTATTAACACTATTAATGAGTCAAATAAAGCTTCAAAAGTAGATTTAGATGCAAGTTTTATTAATGTAGGTGATAATCTTGTTAGTTTTAATGGCCAAGGAACAGATGCAATGCCAGAAGATGTTTTGCTGGAAGAGAGCTGTTTGAATGTTGATCACTCTTGCAGTGTAAAGCTTAATGGTGAAGAAATAGATATTGAAGATGTTGATAGGATGCTTGATGATGCAAGTTATAGATTTGGTCAAATCTTAGAAGAGGTAGATAAGGATATTGAGGATAGTGCTTTGGAAAGGGAAAAGTTGTCAATGATAGAAAAAGATGCTTCTAAATCTTCTTATAGAAGAGGTAGAAGTGATAGAGGGTTGGCACGTGATCTAGAATCTCACGCAGCAAGTAGAGACAGGTTGGATGCACTAGAAGCAGAAAATAGATCAACTGGTGTGCACAAATTAGGGAAAGTAAAATTGACCAATAAACCAGAAAAAATGTTTGTTATTGCACATGATATAGATTTTGATAATGCTAATGATTATGTTGATGGTTTAGAGGTTAGTAGCTTACTGCAATCTATGCATGATGCAGGTGTTAGTAGTGCTAGAATTAGGGGTAGTTATGTAGATTTTGACATACATAGTAGCAGTGATGGAGAGGTTAGAATAGATAATATTCAGCAGTCAGATAAAGATAGAGATGGGAATGGTCTGCATATTATAGTTAATAACAGAGCACTTAATGTGGATGGCAATGGCGTTAAAGGTTTTATAGATTTAGGTATGCATAATCTTGATTTACATCTAGATGTGCCAGTAAAGCTTGTGATTGATGGTAATTTAGTTGTGCAGAAAGCTATAAATAACAAAGTAAATCTTTTTGGCGAAAAGCCCAATGATCATACTATGAAAGAATTAAGTAGTATTGAGTGGATTAGTTATAAAGATGACACAAGAAAAGAACATTATGTTGATACTTCATTGCAAAAGAGTAAGGGGAAAAGTTGGCGCACAGAAGATAGATTTCTTGAAGCCAAAGATACCTTGCCAAAAGGTAGCAATGTATTTATAAAGGATACAAAGCGTAATGGTAAGTCATATGTTAGATTTAATAAGGATAAAACTGCTATTTCAGTAAAATCAGAAGGTTATAAAGAAGAGAGAGCATTAAATTTAGCTGAATTTGCTACAGGAAAGCTTTCTTCTGTTTCTAGCATTGATTGGACAAGAGAAATAAAATCTTCAGAAAACAAAAAAAATGTACTTTTAGGTTCTAATATTAGTATTGCAGTGCAAAGAGAAGATGATATGGTTAATTTTGATATTTCTAATTTTTCTTCTCGCCATTCACAACATGTTTTATTGGGCAATAAAGTAATAGCAGTTGATCCTAATGGTAGTGGTGCTAGAGTTGTGATTGATGGTTTTGCTAGCCATGATGAGAGAAGATTGTGGGAGCAAAGTTGCAATATAATTGCACCATTTCCTTCAGATGGCTTGCAAGAAGTTAGTGTGTCTTTTAATGGCTCAAGAGTAGCTGTTGTTAATAATGCAGATCGTAATAAAGATGCATATAGCATGAAGAATGATAATAAAAATGCTGTAGGTAAATATGTTAATAAGTATTCTAAAGATAAAGAACACATTTCAAATGTTAGAGCGCAACTTGGTTTTGATGGTGGGGAAAAAGATAGTTTTAGTTTGTTTCAAAGTAAAGGTAATGGATTTGTTGCTGTTGTTAGAGATAATAAAACTGGATTTACCCCTAAGCCTGAATTGTTTCACGAGCGCAAATCATCCCCATTTTTCAATAAGAGTGCTAAGAAAATGACTGATAGCATGCAAGAACTTAGAGTGTGCAATGAGGCAAATGGTAAGTGTTTTAAACTAGGTTTTGGCACCGATAGCACTAATGGATCATCTATTTTGCGTGTTGATGAGAATATTGGTGGCTTGGTTTATTTGCGCACTGATACTAATTTAATTGCTATTAATGGTAATAGTATTGTAACTTCAAGGCTGCCACCTTGGTTGTCACGTGAAAAAGATGCTAAGTATAGTAATTTCGATATTGATTTACGTGAAATTAAACCTAAAGAAGGTCTGAGAATAGAATTTGCAGGCGCTGGTCATTATGCATTTGTCACTAGAAGTGGTGATGTGTCAATTAATAAGAAATATGCTCATGATAAATCTTCTACAGTGCAGAAAGATAATGCAGATAAAGACATAAATAATACAAAAAAGAGCGACAAATCACAAACTATGAAGAAAAATACTGAAAATAGCAAATCTACAAAAAAAGAATCTATGGATTCTGTAGCTGATATATATGATGGTGAAAGTAAATTATCTAGCACTGATCTTGATAAGCTGAAATCTCAGGTTAGTAAATTTAAAGATAAAGAGTTGCTAGAAAGGACTGGTAGCTTATTAAGTGGTGATACTAAGTATTTAGAACAAGAAGAAGAGAGTCAAGATGCAAAATTAAGTAAAGCTGAGAAAGCTAAATTGGATAAGTATAGTAGTGGGGAAAAGTCATCACCTTTACGTTAATATGTGCTAAAACTGTGGTGTTGATTTA
The DNA here is from genome assembly GCF_963930935.1 of Candidatus Xenohaliotis californiensis. NCBI lineage: Bacteria > Pseudomonadati > Pseudomonadota > Alphaproteobacteria > Rickettsiales > Anaplasmataceae > Candidatus Xenohaliotis > Candidatus Xenohaliotis californiensis. Next base: position 1,126 of record NZ_CAWVOK010000014.1, on the reverse strand, counting down.
ATGCTGACATTGCTTCAACTATTAGATCATTGATAATTTCTACAACTGATTGTTCTTTTTTCACCATGCCAACACATTGTCCAGCCATTAATGAACCATTTTCAACATCGCCATTGATAACAGCATTACGTAGTGCACCTGCCCAATATTTTTCTATTGTAAGTTGTGCTTCTTTCTTATTAATTTTACCAGCATTGAATTGGTCTATTATTGTGCGTTGCAGTGCTAAGAAGTTTTTTGTTGCCTTGTTTTCTAATGCTCTAACTGGTATAACTGGAAATTCTTTATCTAATTGAACTGAAGCAATGGCATTGCGGCTGTTTGCTTTGATAAAAGTTTCTTTAAATTTAGGATGAGCAATACTTTCTGTAGCACAAACAAATTTTGTGCCAAGTTGACAGCCACTAGCCCCCATTTGTAGATAGCGCAACATCATCTCACCACTGCCAATACCACCTGCTACAAATACAGGTACTTCTTTTATGTGTGGTAGTATCTCTTGTGCCAGAACAGATGTTGATACTGCTCCTATGTGTCCACCAGCTTCAGAGCCCTCAATTATTAATGCATCAATATTGGACTTAATGCTGCGTTTAGCAATGGCAAGATTTGGTGCAAAGCACATTGTTTTTATACCCACATCTTTTAAATTTCTGATGTGTTCAACTGCTGCAAGACCACCAGCTAATACAACATGAGATACTTTTTCTGCAATACAGACATTAATTAGATTAAGCAGATCTGGATGCATTACAATTAAATTAACTCCAAATGGTTTAGTAGTTAAGTTTTTTGTTTTTTGTATTTCAGAAGTAAGCTGTTCTGAATTCATTGCACCACAAGCAATTACACCAAAGCCACCTGCATTAGACATTGCTGATACGAGGTTTGCTTCTGAGACCCAGCTCATTGCACCACACATGATTGATAGTGGACAACCAAGAAACTGACTACCTTTTGCCCATAGTTTTTTAAGCTCCCTATGGCTATTTTGCATAAGAATTAATATTTTGTAAAGTTATTTTATATTAAGACAATTTTACTTTAAAAACAATCATTTTTAGTATTTTAATAAGTGCATTTTATATATTGACATTAATTCTGTACAATGCTCACTATAGATCGG
>NZ_CAWVOK010000013.1:0-9877 GCF_963930935.1 Candidatus Xenohaliotis californiensis | reverse complement strand
TTATGAAAAAGAAAATTAGAATTGTTATTTTCTTGTTAATCATAGTTTATATTATTACTGCTGGCAATGCTATTTTTTTACACAATAGTAAACATATTGCTAAAAATGATAGCATTGCTGGTAATTATCTTGCTGGATATTTTGCAACTAACAATATGATGTATTCCGATGCTATTAATTATTTACAAAAAATTGAATATGCTGTTGATGGAAATATTGAAGTATTAAAAAAAATTTTTTACAGTGCAATAATTGAAGGAAACATGCAACTAGCAAAAGAATATGCAGTAAAAATAACTAAAATTGGCTTAGTGGATGGTATAGACAAGGTAAAAATATTTCTTGCATTTGATTATTTAAAAAACAAATTTTTTCGTGAGGCTAACAAATTATTTCAGGATATTGATACAAATTCAAATAGTATTATATCATGTTTTATAGCAAACATGGGTTTAGCTTGGGGTGAAGTTGTATTTAACAATAATTATAAACGTGGGATTGAGATTATAGAAAATAAGATAGGATCTATTAGCAATGATGCTGATTTATCATTTATGATTTATAATAAAGCTATGATATATGATTATTCTGGTCAAAATGACATAGCCAATGAATTATATACCAATTTAATTGAACGTCCATTGCCTGAAAGGGTACTTGAAGTTGCGCTTAGTTTTTTTATGCGTAATGACAATAAAGTTATGGCTGATGTTGTTATTGATAAAATGTTTGCCAAGGGGATAAAGTATAATAAAAAACAATCATTTACCAATATTGATCTTGCTTTAGCTGTGCATGAAATATTATTAGATTTTGGAACAATATTACAAATGCATAATATGAGCTTTGATGCAATAATTTTGCTTGCAACGGCACAAAACATTTATGAAGATGATCGGATACTATTTACATTAGCTAACATAATGCATATAAATGGTATGCATAGTTATTCAAATAAATTATATGCCAAAATAACTAGCAACTCTCAGTACTATATTAATGCTTTGATTAATACAGCTTATAATAATTATTCTTCTGGCGATAAGCTACATGGATTTAGCCTTTTAAAAGATGCTCTTAATAAAGATGGTTTGAATTTTGATTTGCATGTTGCTATAGGCGATATGTACAATTCTGACCAAGACTATGATCAGGCAATAAAACATTACACCATTGCAATTGACAATCATTCTATAGAAAAAGATTTATGGTCAGTGTTTTTTGCAAGAGCATTGTGTTTTGATTTAATTAATCAATGGGAGATGGCAAAGTTGGATCTGTTGCAAAGTGTTAATTTGAGCAATAGTAATCCTATAGTGTTAAATTATTTAGCTTATAGTATGATAAAAAGAGATGAAGATGTGAATGATGCTGTAATCATGTTAGAAAAAGCATTAGTAGAATCAAACAGTAATCCACATATTATGGACAGCCTTGGCTGGGCTTATTATAAAAATGGTAATTGCAATAAAGCATTGATTTTGTTGGAAGTATCTGCAGCATTATTGCCATATGATCCAATAGTAAATGATCATCTTGGAGATGTATACTGGTATAGTGATAGGAAAAGAGAAGCTATGTTTCAATGGAATAAAGTCTTGGCACTAGATCCAGAGCAAAAAATAATTGACATTATTACCAACAAGATAAAAAATGGTATGTAAATAACCATTTATAATTTGGTAGTTATAATTGAGTGATGATAAGCCAAATTACTCAAAAAGAAGATTTTTTAACATAATAGCTTTCACTGCATTTTTTTCATTTCTGGCTAAATTTGTTTTGAGCTATTTTGTTTCTAGCATTGCCTCAGCAAATGCTGCATCTTCAAACAAAACATTGACTTTAAATAATCAACCAATGAAAAACAATGCTCATAGCTCTCCAACTACAAATACCATTACTTTAATAGGAACTGCTCGTAAAATAAGCAAAAAAGATGTAAATTTTTTATGTTCATTCATCAAGGATAATTTTTATATTGACTGCTTTGCACCTAATAGACTTATAAATACCGATGAACCAATGTTTATTAATGATGATCTTACTAGGGCTTTGGTGACTATAGAGGCTATAAATGATTCATCATCAAAGTTTATATGGAATGTTAATGGTGGGTATGGTGCATATAGAATAATGCCTCACTTATTTAAACATGTTAGGAGAAATACAAATAAAATAATTATTGGATATAGTGATGCTACATCAATACATGCTATGCTTTCAAATGATAAGTTTGCTATGCCCAGCATACATTGGGAGAATGCCTTTAATATAAAACAAAAAATTGAGTTAAAAACTTTAAATAAAGATGCAGTAAAAATATTTACCGATATTATTAGTGGCACAATAAAAGTATTATCATACACTGGGTTAAAGCCTCTTAATATTGCTGCATATAATAATAATGTAGTTTATGGAAAGGTTACTGGTGGTAATATGGCCATCATACAATCTGCTATAGCAACATTATGGGCTGTTGATTGCAAGGATAAAATACTTTTTCTAGAAGATGTTGGTGAGTCATTTTATAAAATAGACAGAATGTTACAATCATTTGTATATAAATCAATGTTTAATAATGCTAAGGCTGTTATTATTGGAGAGTTAATTAATACAAAATCTGGTTATCCAGTTGATTATATAGATATTGTGCTTGATGATTTTGCTAAATTATTACCAATACCAGTGTACAGAATATCCAATATTGGACATGAGTGTGATAATTATCCACTTGTTTTTATGAAAGATGCAGAAATTAAAGGTGGTGAAGATGCAAAGATCAGCATTGATTTATCTGGTTTGGTTTAGTTAAGGTAAATGTTATACATCTTATTTTACCACTTAAGTCATGGTGGTGTCTTTTTGCAGTTAATCCATATTTTTTATACAATAGTACAAGTTCTTTTTCTTGCATAAAGCCAATTTCACATATAAAAACACCATTTTCTTTCATAATTATTTTTAATATTTTAAAAATTGATAGTATGCTATGTAACCCATTGCAACCACCATTAAGTGCAATAAGTGGTTCTCCTAACTTAACTTCATTAGCTAGATTATTGATTGCACGTGACTTTATATATGGTGGATTGCTAATTATCACATCAAATTTTTTTTTAGTTATGCTAGCATAACTGTTCCATGATGTTTTTAGCGGTTTAAATCTATTTAGCAAATTATGTTTTTTTAAGTTTTGTCTTGCAAGCATTAGTGATTTATGGTTTATGTCTAATGCAAAACCTTTGGATCTTTTATACTCTTTGGCAACAGCAATTGCTAAACACCCAGTTCCAGTTCCTAAATCCAATATAGTTAATGATTTATTTTTGTTTGGCCAGTGTTTTATTAATGCATCAACAATTGTTTCACTATCTGGCCTAGGGTCTAAAGTGTTTTTATTTACCATTATTTCATGTCCCCAAAATTCTTTGTACCCAATAATTTTTGATATTGAATAATGGTTGATGCGCATTTTTACCATTTTTATACACTGCCTAATTTCAGAAAATTTTACTGAATTGTCTTGGTTTATAATTAGATATTCTTTAGTAGAATTTAGTGCTTTTGATACAATCATAGCAGCATCTTTATTTGTGTTTTGTAAACTTGCATTTTTTAGCTTGTTATTAATTTTGAGTAGAAGTTCAATTATTGTCATATTTTATATATATTTACATGTGAAATTTATTTGCAGTTAATGTTTTTTTGAGATAATCTGTATGAGAGTAGATTACACTTATATTAACCTTTTTTTAACAATTTTGTGTGATTATTTTCTGATTATAAACAGTAGGATACAGTATGACTGATAGTGGCAATAATATGATGATAGCCTTTAAAAACAACAGTAAAGACAAAAATAAAGAAACTGATAGTTTTGATATAGTAAGCAACCCTCTTTATATTAGGAGATTTGCTGCATTATTGCGTGATGTTATGCAACGTGGATCTGATCTTATGCATCTTGCAAATGGCAATGTTGTTATTACAGAAACAAAAGTTGTTACTTATCAATATGCTTGGAATAAAGAGAAGGGTAAATTTGAGCGTGCTAAACTTGGTGCACGGTCAACTCGCTCGAAAAAAATTCAGGATAAAGATGATAGATCTAATATGTCTAGTGCTTATAGTGATATAGATAACTATTACTATGGTGACATGCAAAATTATGATGATAGTTTTGAAATAAATGATAATAAGAATTCCAATAATCAAAATAACAAAGATATTGATGAATTAGTATAATAGGTGAAATATGGATAATTTTTTTAATGCTTATACCAACATGTTTAATACACATCAATGCAATGATTATAAAAATAAATTTCAAAGCATTGCAGCTGAGGCTGTAGAGGATGCTGCTGAGTTAATTTCTAATATTTGCTGCAGAACCACAAAAATGGCATCTAATATTGCTAGCAGCCATTGCACCAGTGAAGCGGTAAATGAATATTTTGGCTGTGCAAAAGATAATATTGACAACTTTAAAAAATATGCAACAGCTGTTCATAGGAATATAGAGAAGAATTGTTGCCCAAGCCATGCTTCAGAAATGGAAAAAAAGAAGCCTTAGGCACCATGCCTAGCTTCTTTTTCAGTATTTTTTTCAAATATTTTTTTGGAGAATGCTTCTTGGCAGTCATGCAATGATTTTTGTTGCATAGTTAAAACAGCTGGTCTACTGGATTGTTCATCAACATTGTTCATATTTATAGCATCTTTAATATCAGGCCTGCTGTGCTTTCCAAAATACCATTCACAAGCATTAACTGCATAATGCCACAGTCCCAAAAATGAACCAAATAAACCATGCTCATTTTTTACTGCAAAACTCAAGCCCTTTTGAAAACATAAAAATCTAGATAGTGCTAAATTTTCTTTTTTTACATTGTCTATAAGTTGTTGATTAATAGTAGACTGAACATTGTCTTGTTTTGGTGTTGCTAAAATCAAAAGAGAATGTGCATCTTGTTTAGAGTCCATCATGCATAAACCAGTTCTTAGTGATTCCATGTTAATACATGGCAGTTGAGTAAATTGACATTTTGAAAGCATTGTCTGTAAAATATCCATTGAGCCATTAGATATGCTTAACTCTACAGCAGATAGCCCATTGGCATTCCTTAATGATGCATTAATGTTTGAATTTACTAAATGTCTTATTATCTCAATATTATCTCCTGTTCTCATAAATGCTGTATGCATCGCAGTATTGCCATTAGCATCTTGAAAGTTAACATTTACTCTAAGTTTAAGTAATTTTGTAATTAAATCAAGATTGCCCACATTAACAGATATCTGCAGTGCTGACATCTGAATAGCATCATCATCTTCTGCAATTAGTTGTACATTAAGTAGCTCAGGGTGTAAATCAATTGCCTGTTGTAATGATTTTTCATTACCATTTTTTAATATTGTAGTAAATATTTTTTGTAGCAGTTTTTGCTCTTGTTCCCTTGTGCTGCTTAACAAGCTAGCTATTTCAATATTGTCAGTATTTGCAATAAGCTCATTGGTTCTTTCGGCATTATCTAAAGCCCATTTTGGCAATATAGATTCATCTTGTTTGGCAATATGCTGCAATGCATTAATAGCACCATTTTTTATAAGAAGTTCAATTGGTGTGCAGTCATCATTGTTTTTTATATGTATAATGTCTGGACAAGCATCATAAATCATTGGGAAAATATTGCAAGAATCATTGCAGGTTGCCATATGAGCAACTGTCCGCCCATTTTTTCCTACTTGCTTAAAAAATTTTCTAATTTCATCATGATGCACATCCATATTTTGTTCACAGCAGATAAAAGATAGCAATTTCCTACATAGTGCAAAATTTCTTTCAGCTAGAGTTAAAAAAACTAAATTATCACTGTCTTCAGTGGTAAAAAATCCATTCAATATTTCCCTAACACCAACTTTATGCATTAAAGCTATAAAAATATCTTCATTGTTATTTTGCAGTGCTATCTGCATAAGATTTAATGAATCTGCGCCAGTGCTATTGAGTTTAAGCATGTTATTAGCATTAGCAGTAGTGTCAGTAGTAATGTGCTGCCCATATTCTTCTAAAAGCAGCAAAAATGTTTGTGTGTTGTTATGTTTGGCTGCAACATGCAGCGGGCTGTCTTTTCCTTCTTGAACTAGCAAAAATTTTACTTGTGAGCTAACTGGCGCTCCATTATCTTGATGATTAAGTACAAGTTGTACAATATATTTTGGTAGTTTTATTCTTGCAACATATAATAAGATATTCCAGTTATTCTTTATGTCCAATAAAGGTGCATGATCAAGCAAATTATTAGCAATAACATAGGTTGCTTTTGGTGGATGATTTTTTTTTCTTTCAATTGCAGTCAGAAATTTAATTAGAGAATTTTCTACCAGTGTTTTATCTAGAGATAATTCTGTTAAAGTTTTTACAATTCCTGATTTAAATGTTACTACTGCAATATCAAGTGGTGTATGATCATTGTCATTTTTTTCAGCTAACATTTTGGTTAAACATTTATCATCTTGCCATTTTTTTAATATCAACTTTATAGAAGTTAAGCTTTCTCTCAGGATGCAACATGATAAAAGATTATTGCCATCATCATTTTTCAAGTCAATTAATGTATTGGAATTTTGTGATTTAGTAACAAGCTCTTGAACAAAACAATCAAACACTTTGCCACTTGGTTCTTGAGTTAATGCTGTAAAAACACTTATGCCTTCATTATTCTTTTTTCTTAAATCTAACATACCACTTGTTAAAAGCTCTGCTAGGGCATAATGATTGCTGTGTAGTGCTGCAATATGAGCTGGAGTGTTTCCAGCAGAGTTTGCTACATTAACATCTCTGATAAATTTAAGCATTTTTTTTAAATTTTTAATATAAATTTCTATATCTTTTTTGGGTGGCAGCATCATCAAATGTAAAGGAGTGTTTCCTTTATTATCTTTAGCAAATGTATTTGGTGAATATGATCTTGCTGGTTTCATTGGTTCTTTGATATCAAGTTCATTAAGCATGTAATGAGCTATATGCATATTTCCAAATAATATTGCTACATGCAGCGGTGTCTCTAATAATGAGTTCACTGTGTTAATATTTCCACCTAAGTTAACAAAACATTCAAGTAAGTCTAAGCGATTAAAGCAGGCTGCAATATGTGCAAGATTAGAGCCATATGCTAGAAAATTTGTACCATTGTTAAAATTAATATTAGTATTTGTTTTTATATGTATATTAAAATCAACTCCAGTAATTGATTTTAGAAGTTTCATAGCTATTTCAGTTTTTCTATGCATTCTGCTTAATTTTTCTAACATAGTGTAAAGTTCATCTTCATCAATGAATTGTCTGTATTGAATGTTATCTGCTGGCATTATATTTTACATGTTTTTATATTATTCTAACGTTTTAAGCTTTATTTATCGACTATAAGATGAAAATGATATTGTCTTTAATGCAATATTACTTATAGTTATATAAATAATAGATGCAATAGTCTGTACATGTTGTTAAAACCAAGGAAAAATTTAATAGCTATATTAGACATAGGTAGCTCAAAAATAGCTGCATTGCTTTCGAGAATGTATGATGGAGGTATCAGTGTAATAGGTTGTGTTTGCAAGCCATCGCAAGGAGTGAAAAATGGTATTATAGTTGACATAAGAAAAGCTGTAGCTGCAATGGCACTCGCTATAGAAGAATTAGAAAATGTTTGTAGTGAGAATATAGAATCTGTTTATATCAGTATTGCTGGCTGTGGTCTTAGTTCACGTAATCTTAGTTTTGAGATATTAAATGGCAATAATGAAATAGGCGATAGAGAAATCAAAACTATTATAGATAAAGGATATGAGAGCATTAAAGAAGATGAGAGATTATCAGCACTGCATTGTTTGCCTATTGAATATGTACTTGATGGAACCCCTGGAATAGTTAATCCATATGGCATGTATGGCAGCTGTCTTGCTGTTAAGTTACACATGGTCACTGCAAATAAGCCACCATTAATTAATGTTGCTAGCTGTCTAAATAGATGCCATCTAACACCAGCTGGATATATTGCTACACCATATGCTAATGGTTTTGCATGTATCTCAAATGATGATAAAAATCTCGGTGCTATTTTAATTGATATTGGTGGTGGAACAACGTCAATAGGTATTTATAAAGACAATAATTTAACTCATACAGAAACATTGCCAATAGGTGGTATCAATATAACAAAAGATATAGCTTGTGCTTTTTCTTTAAGTATAAATGTAGCAGAAAAAATTAAAATTTTATATGGCAGTTTATATCCAGTTTCAGATTATAGTGAAATTATAGAGTATGATGATATCAATGAAACAACTCAAGCTGAAGATTTGAATCCTATAAGTAAATTTGATTTATGTGATGTTATAAGTGCTAGAGTTGATGAAATAATATCTATGGTTAGCAATAAATTATTAAGAGTTCCAAGTGGTTTGCATATTTTTAGAAAAATAGTTTTAACAGGTGGTGTGAGTAAAACCGAAGGGTTGCGTGAGAAGTTTGCAAAAAAATTTAACACAACTGTGATACGTGGCAAACAAGATATGCTTCACTATAGCGATCTTGATGTGACTGACCCATCTTTTTCTGCTATAATAGGAAGTGTTTTGCTTTTAAATAACTATTTTTATGATAAAAACAGTCCACAGACATCTAAAATAGTTCAAAATAAAGGAAATTTTGTTAAATGGATTCAAAAACATTTTTGAGTAATTTATGAAAATTGTTGATTTCGCACAGCTAAAAAAAACAGTTAATGTAAAATTTTTGGCTGTTTTGTTGCATGGATATGGCTCTAATGCTCAAGATGTTATAAACCTTTCAAATAAGATATTCAGCCCTATACTAAATAAATGTGTTTGTATTGCACCTAATTCACCAATTAAGTGCTCAATGTCACATATCCCCAAGGATGGTTTGCAATGGTTTGATCTTTATACTGATGGTAAAACAATATCCAATTCTATGGATTTAGCAACATCTTCATTAAACGTATTTATAGATCAACAATTAGCAAAATTTTCTATAGATAATAAGAATTTGTTTATTTTTGGCTTTTCTCAAGGGGCTATACTAGCCATAGAGGCAATACTTCAAAGACCAAAACCATGCTGTGCTGCAATTTGTTTTGCAGGTGCACTGCTTTTTCCAGATAAATTAACTACTAAGATTAAATCAAGATCAAGTTTTTGTCTTCTGCATGGCCAGGAAGATGATGTAATACCAGCATATGCAACGCAAAATATATCACAAAAATTCCTAGAATATAACATAAAACATGAAACTCATTTTATTCCAAATTTAGGACACCATATTAATAGTGATGGAATAAAAATAATGAGCAGTTATATTGCAGATACTAGTAATAAAGTATAAAAATTAATCTATATCATTTGCATTAAGTATATTTTCAAGTTTGTTTAAGCTGTTTTCAATACAGCTTTTTTTACCAACATTTGCTTGATGTGTTACAAAAAATTTATACAGATGATCATTTATTTGATTAATAATATGACTCTTTATTTCTTCATTGCACTGAGTTTTCTGTGCATGGGCATTCATTGCAAAATTATCTCCAGCTCTTTTTTTAAAAGTTGCTATCTGTTCTTGGGAATTTTTTTTCAAAAATTGAATATTATTATGAGCATGATGGGCTATTTCATCTATTTGTTTTTCGGTGCTGCATTCTTTATCTATGGCATTTTCCAAGGATTTCATTGCTTCATTTTTTTTTAGATTAAGCTCAGAGATCCATGTTTTAAATTTTACAATATAAGAATATATAATATTAAGAAATAAGCTTTCTGAAATTATTAATTCTTATATTGTAAAATTTAAAACATG
>NZ_CAWVOK010000012.1:0-10153 GCF_963930935.1 Candidatus Xenohaliotis californiensis | reverse complement strand
ACTTTCCAAAAACTGTCTTGCAACAACTTGAATGTGCCAATTGATAATGCAAAATTCTTTTTTCTTTATAGAATCTTCAAATCTCTTATTTTGCATTAAATATGGTTACTATATTTTCAATTCATTAAAATTAACTTCATCTAGCATTAAATAATTTACTATTTCTTCAATATTTTTGAACAGATTCTCTCTTGCAATTTTCTCTTTTGTATATTCATTACTCACTTTAGATTCAACAAACTGATCATAGCTTTATTGAAAAAATTTTTAATCCTTTATATATTACATCAATGTAGCCTAAGCAACCCATCTTCCACAACACATTCTGTAAAAATAATTGAAACACTTTTAGCTATACTAAAAACAAATGACTACTGGTTGTAGATGAGACATGCATTGAATTTGCCAACCATTCTTCATTTCTCAATAAATTTTAAAACTATCCCAATCTTATATTCTATAAACTCCCATAAAAAGATATGAAATAGCAGATTTATGTTTAGTATGTATATAGCTTCTGCTAAAATTATTACTTATATATACAATGTGTGCTAGCTCCCTATCCACTATCATATTCAACTATAGAAATTGCTATAAAGGCATTAAACCTATCAATTCTTACAGTTATGTAAAAAAACAAAATAATCTGTAAAAAAAGAGTGCATATAAAATAAACTACAATCTTTTAACAAAATTGAAAAAAATCTATCCTAATCAGATTAATTTTTTATGCATTATTGTTTGCAATGCACAAGCCTGTATAGAACATTTTCACAAACATAATATATTAACCAAAAACTACAATATTACTATTGGTACAAATGCACAGAATAAAAAAGTCATTAGAGCTTTTAAGAAATTCCAATGAACAACAATCTGCTAATAACTGTAATAGATAGTGGCATAGATAATAGCTTCAGTAATATTTGCAGTGAAATGCTTAGTAAAAGGAGTACTGACCTCCAATGCTACCAAATCCAACAAGCAAATTGTGTTGTCTTGCTTGGCATAAGTATATTAAATGCTGCAATGAGTCACTTGTGTAAATTAAATTTAACTAACTGCATACATAAATTAACTCAACCAGTGCTAGATATTGTACATTTAATAAAAAAATAAAATTATGTTGTCCAACACATGGGATGGAACAAAATCTACTTCAAGCAAGATTATTCCTTATTACACAATATGTCAAAATACAGCTATTTTTATTTCATACATAGCTACTATACACAAAAAAAATAATAATACACTTGCTACATGCAACTATGGTACAGAATTTTCTGCAATTGTTGCAAAAGATAATTTCATAGAATTATTAATTTCATCCAGAGCATTTTAATGAGACAAATACAAAAATTCTTAAAAAAACTATAATTATATATCCAGCTATAAACTTAATTAATGAGCAATGTGTACATCTTTATAAGGATAATTTCAAACAAAAAACATCCTACAATGATTCTCCTATGGAAACAGCAAAACTATATAAAAATATGGGGGCAAAATGGTTATGCTTAGTTGACATAAATGATGTATGAGACTCAACAAAACAGCGAATAAAACTAATCACTGAAATCATTAAGCATAGCAACTTCAAAATTCAGGAAGTGCTTGCATTTAAAGCATTAAAGATGTAAAAAACTTAGATTTAAGTGCTAGCCATGTGATAATAAAATCAATTGCAATAAACAAATTACTTATCAAGCCATGTTCCTTCAGCTTTCTCAATTACATCTAACCATTTTAGCAACTCTTGTCTTTCATCAATATTTGCTGTATTAATTCTAGGGTTTTTTAATATGCAAAGATGAGCTTTTTTCTCTAAAATTGTTCTAATTATTGAAAATGCTTTACTCATAGATTCCATAGCTAATACTGACATTTCAGTTAGCATAACAATGTCATTTACTTGGATTGCACTTAGTAAGTCATCTAATATTGGATGTTTCTCACTCATCATCAAATTCTCTGAATAAATGTGATCACATTTATTTTGTTTTAGAATTTTAATCTGGGTTTCTAAATTTTGATTCTTATCCAAAGTTTTGGCATAACCAAAAATATGCTGCTTCTGCACTGCTGAGATGCTGGTTTGTTGTTCTTTCATCTGTGATTATTCTTTGATAAATTAAATTATTTTATATAATACATAATAAAATATAAATAAATTTTTAAAAAATTTGAGGTAAAACAAAATCTTTTTTTAAAGAATTATATTCTTTAGAGAGTATGTAATAAAATTCAACAAAATAACTTTGCATTGCTATCTATATTTTGCTTCTTTAAGAATTCTATTATTATTACATATATGAAATTTATTGTATAAAAACTATAATCACAATAACAGTAATATTTTCTATAACAACATAAAATATATTTTTTCTAAGAATCATACATAAAAATAAAGAATACAATAAATCTTAGCAGAATTATAAAGACATTATTGCATTATTGCATAAACAAAAACTATTATTAACAATAAAACTGTTTTCCACTGTACAAAAAATGATAAACATCTGATTTCCTGACTAGAAATAGCTTAGTTTTGTGAGTAAAATAAAATCACCTATATGTACATTAAAAAATTATTAAACTAACTATTGTGTAATATTAAAAATTGAGATACAAACAATATTTAGTAAATTATCAAACATAAGATTATAAAATGAAAAAAAATTTACTCTTTGCACAACCACCTCAAATTTCTAGAGTCATAAATAGTAATCCTAGCAATAATGTAAAAAAAATTCTGGTAATTGCTGGTGGTGGTGTACGATGTGTTATCTCTGCACGCCTTATACAAGAAATTGAAAAAAGATGTAGTGCTAATACATCATCTTTATTTGACCTAATAGCTGGGACTTCTTCTGGGTCAATTATTGGGGCTGCACTTACAAGCAGTGATTCAATAAATAATGCCAAAGATCTTATGCAAGTCTTAAGGGATAGTATGCCAAAAATATTTGGTAATTCTAGTGAAAATATTTTTAATGCTAAATTTGAACATACTCAGCTAGAGATCGCTATTGACCAATTTGTAAGTAAAAAAACTTTATCCAAAGCAAAAAAATCACTAGTAATTCCTACATTTTCACTCTCAAATGCTAGACCAAGAATATGGAGTAGTGATATAGCAAAACAAGACATTACCTATGATCTGTTGCTGAAAGATATTGTGTCTGCTTCTTGTTCTGCCCCAACTATTTTCCCTCCAAAAAAACTAACACTCAACAATGGCAAAGAAATCTCTGAGGTTGATGGTGGTCTATGGGCTAATAATCCAACTGATCTTGCATTTCATGAATTTCTCAAGATTTACCCAGGAACTCCAGAGTCAAATATTAACATGGTTTGTGTTGGTACTGGAATTGTATCTGAGGATACTATTGAACTTAAAAATTATGGCATTACTGGATGGATTACAAAATTAATTCCTTTACTTTCTAACACTTCAACCTACTGGGATGGAGTTAGTATATCAAATCAGGTTGGTACATACCACATAGCACAACCAGAAATACCTGAAAATTTAAACATTATAGATGACTTTAAAAAAGTACCTGAATTATTGGAAGTTGCAGAAAAATTTATTGAAGATAATGATGCACTATTTAATGATATTACCAAAACTCTTACTAACTAATAAATAAAAATAACAAATGCACCATGTTCAGAACATAGACAAAGAATATTTTTTATCAGGAAGCATAGAAAGCGTTATCTTTCATAATGTAGATAATGCTTTCACAGTTATTAGAATTAAATCAGCAAAACATAAAAACGATATTATAGCAGTAGGAGAAGCTCCACCAGTCTCAGCTGGTGAGGATGTAGAAATATCAGGAATATGGGTTAATGACAAAAATCATGGTCTGCAATTAAAAATAAAGTCAATTAAAACAATACAACCAACAACACCTTCAGCTATAGCAAAATATCTAGGATCTGGAATCATTAAAGGCATTGGACCAAAGTTTGCTGAAAAACTTGTTGATAACTTTGGCGTAAAAATACTAGAAGTTATTGAATCATCACCAGAAGCTTTAAAAAAAATTTATGGTATTGGAGAAAAACGTATAGCAATGCTTACAACTGGATGGCAGGAGTGTAAAACAATAAGAGAAATAATGCTATTTCTTTACTCTCATGGCATTAGTCCATCAATGGCACAAAAAATATATAAAAAATATGGCAATGATGCTATAGAAACAGTATCAAAAAATCCATATATATTAGCTAAAGAAATCAAAGGAATTGGCTTTCTGTCAGCTGATAAAATAGCAAATAAATTTGGCTTCAGTGTCACATCAGCATTCAGGATTAAAGCTGGAATTGATCATTGCTTATTAGAAGCAACTAACATGGGGAGTTGTGGATTACCTAAAGAGAATCTGATAAACAGCTGCATAAAACTTCTTAATTTGGAGAACAATGAATTTGCATATCAAAAAATTACCAATGCTTTGCAATTACAAATTGATAATGATCAACTTACACACTCTAATGATAGTGATACTGAATTAGTCTTTCTAAAGGCATTTCATGTATATGAAAGCCAAATAGCAGAATTCATTATCAGCCTTTATCAACACAGTTCGCCAAAATGGATGCAGTATAACAAAAACAATCATAAAATTATTGCACAAACAGAAAAAGCACTCTCTATATCACTTGAATCTAAACAAAAACAAGCCATTAAACTTGCCCTTGAATCAAAAGTGCTAGTTATAACAGGTGGTCCTGGTACTGGTAAAACTACAATATTAAAAACTATTGTTAATATTTTAGATAAAAGAAAACTTACCATAAGACTATGTGCACCAACAGGGCGTGCTGCAAAAAGATTGCAAGAAACAACAATGCAAAATGCTACTACTATACACAAAACACTAGGCATAGATCAAAAAACAAGAAAATTTATACATAATGCTGAAAATAAACTGCAACTTGATATGTTAATAGTAGATGAGGCATCAATGATTGATGTGCCAATGGCTAATGCATTAGTGAAAGCTCTGCCTAATTTTGCATCATTAATACTTGTTGGAGATATCGATCAACTGCCATCTGTTGGTGCAGGAAAATTTCTTTTAGATATCATAAATTCTGAAACAATACCTGTAGTAAGACTTATGCATATATTTCGCCAACAGCACACCAGCAATATTGTGATCAATGCACATAATGTAAATCAAGGCAAAATGCTAGCAGTACAAAAAAAAGGGGTGAGTGATTTTTATTTCATTCCCATTGAGGATCGTAATACTCTTGCAGAAAAGATAATTGAAATAGCAACAAAAAGAATTCCAAAAGCTTTTGGTTTTAATCCAAAAACAGATTTATGTATCCTGTCACCAATGAAGAGAGGTTCAACAGGTACAGTTAACTTAAACAATATGCTACAAGACAAACTTAATGTAGACTCTAATGCAAAAGGAATTATTAAGTATGGACAAAAGTTTGTTGTTGGCGATAAGGTAATGCAAATAGAAAATAACTATGATAAAAAAATATTTAATGGTGAGATTGGCTTTATCACAGACATAAACAGTGATGATGATAAGTTAATAATCAACTTTGAAAATGAACTTATTTGCTACAGCCTAAATGAATTAGACCAAATAACCCTAGCATATGCAATAACTATTCACAAATCTCAAGGATCGGAGTATTCAGCAGTAATAATACCAATAACAATGCAGCATTATCCAATGTTAAAACGTAATTTGCTATACACAGCAATTACCAGAAGCAAAAAATTGGTTATAATTATTGGAGAGAAAAAAGCATTAGCAATGTGCATTAAAACAAAAGATACCAAAGAACGTTATTCACAGCTAGATAAATTCTTAAAGAAAGAAGTAAAAGATTATACATCTAGTAAATTTTGGTAGTTTGCTAGACTGTTTAGTTAAAACTAGAGGTTAATTGTCACCATTATAGAGTGAAACATTTGGTAATAAAGGCATATTACTATCTGTATGAGTGATGTTTTGTCTTTAAATTTATGCTTAACAAACTAGTATAACTATAGTCAATTGATTAACTGGCAAGGAAAACTGTAGCCAATCCCAAAAATATAGAATAAGAAGCTATATCAGTACATGTTGTAACAATAATAGAAGATGCTATTGCTGGATCAACTTTAAATAAATTTAACAATAATGGCACCATAGTACCCAATAATGAGGAAAACATAAAAACTAACATAATTGATATTGCAAAAACAACACTTATGCCTAAATTATTAAACAGCAACATTAACACAAAAAATGCAGATAATGCCATAGAACATCCACTAATTAAACTAGAGAAAACTTCTTTTATAATAACACGCCATAAATTAATCCTTGTAATCTCTCTTTTAACCAAACCTCTAATAATCACTGTGACACTTTGTATTCCAGCATTTCCACCTGTAGATGCTATAATTGGCATTAAAACTGCTAAAATAACAATTTTTTCAATGGTGCCATCAAAAAAACCAATTACCAATGAAGTAACTGTAGCCATTACAACATTCATAAACAACCAAGGAAAACGACTCTTTGCAGTTTGTATAGCAGTAGAATGCATGTCATTCTCAGATATACCACCCAAATAAAAAATATCTTGCTCTATTTCTGTGTTCATAACCTCAACTACATCATCTAAAGCAATATAGCCCAACATCTCACCATTCTTTCCTACCACAGGTGCTGAAATCAAACCATGCTTATGAAAAATATAAGCAACTTCTTCCTGATCCATATCAGGTCTTATAACCTTAATGTTCTTACTCATAATATTAACAATACTAGTCTTTGGATCTGAGAAAAAGAGTCTTGCTGTAGGAATAGAACCAATTGGGCATCCATTGCCATCTACCACAAAAACTTGCAGCAAGTCTTCAACAAGACTATATCTTTTACCTAAAAATTGCAATGCTGTTTCAATAGACCACTCATAGAATACAGCTAAAACATCTTTCTGAATTAAACGTCCAGCACTTTCTTTAGGGTATGACCATACAAAATGCAACATTCTTGCAACTGCATTTGGTAATAAAAGCGTAACATGCTCACGCACATCATCATCAATAGTGCGCATTATATAAACTATATCATCATAGCATAAGCCACTGATTATCTTAGCCGTATTACGAGAGCCCAACATTTCTACGATAGAATTAAGCAGTGCATCATCCATATTCAAGAGCACCTGTGGGTCTAGATCTGAATCATAAAGTTTAACAAAATGTTCTCTTTGTTCAGTGCTTGCAGTCTTTAAAAAATCTACAATATCAGTAACCTCAAGCTTACTAACTATTGATACAGCAGCTGTGTCATTTCTCTCATCAAGTGCATCAGCAAGTGCCTCATTGATTAAGGGATCTATTTCATAGCGATGATGTTCTCTTATTTTTTTTATATCAACAGTCATAAAATCCTAGAGAAAAAATTACAAACAATGTAATCATGTGGCATTAAAACAATTAAATACATCTTATAAATTAAGCATTATACATAAAATTATATGCTAACTACAGTAGTAACATATATAGTGCACATATTTAGAACAATAGACCAAAGATATAATGACAATAGTACTATACATTACAATAAATAATTGCTTAAATATATCAATAAATATATGGAAATTATCTGATTATGAAAAAAACCAAGAATAAATTCTGGTATATACTAATCATATTCTTTGCATTCTGCACAACAATAGCAATAAGCCAATTACTTAAATATGCTCCAACAAACATCTCTATTGCACTAAAAAACAAAAACTTGGCCATAGAAACAAAACAGCCAATAAATCATAAATACAGTTGCTGGCTTGGTAATGGAGATGCATTGAAAGAGTATATACCACTACTTCTTGCACAAGCAAAAGGACTAGGGGGAAAAAATATCACCAATCATTTAGTAGTAGATTATAAAGTATATGATTTCTTAAAAAATGCTGAATTGCAAACCACTGATCATGAAAATATATCCAAGATTATGATGGAATTTGATCTTGAAGCACCAAAAGCCAAAACATATATAGACTACTGCAACAAAACTAACTTGCAAATAGTACTTGATAGTGACATTTTTAACAAGTTCAAACAAGAAATAGCAGAACCATATACCCATAGTCTACATTTGATTTATAAAACACATCTGCATAATGCATATAGAAACAAAAAGGATTATGCATATGCTGCTGATTTGTTACGTCAAGTAGCAATGCAAACAATTGGAAAAAAGAATGAAGTATTGCTTTATACTGATGCAGATATAGTCATTGACCATAGAATGATGCATAACAAAGTAGAAGTTCGTGAGGATATAATAAAGGTTATGCCATTATTTTATAGCTATCCATTAGCACATAGTATAATTAACCACAAAACATTGAGAAAAATAAATACTATGGGTCTTAAAAGATTTTTTATACTCAATAATGATGTGTTACTAGGTAAAGCTAAGGCACCTTGGTTAAAAAGCATGTTTTATCAAATTGATAAAATGTATTATATGCAAAGAAATATAATAGCTCAATATTGCAGTGAAAATAACAACAAACAATCATGTGAGATGACACCTATAAGCATATGGGATATTCACTTCAATGCAAGCGATGAGATGTGTGACAATTCTTTTATCCTAATCAAAAAAGAAGATATAGAAAAATTAAAAGAAGTTATGCCAAATTATCTTGATAAAAGGGTATTCCAAGAAAATAAAAGATCTTTTGTGAGAAAGATGAATGCAGCAAAAAACAAGGCTAATAGTGATGAATTCAACAAATATCAAACAATACAAAACACATTATTGTCTGATAATTATTTGATAGTTTACAAAAGTCAAATTTTTCAAATAGCAGCAGCAGCAACTACGGTATCTGGGATAATAACTAATGGAGTTAACACTTTAATGCAAATTGCCAATGGAGAAAATGTTGCGCATTACAATAAGGCTAAAATTATTAAAATGCTTACAATTGATCCAATGAAAATTGGAATAATTTCAAGACAAGATAAACGCACTTGGGAGAAGCATAGTGAGTGGCTAGAATCTAGTGAACAATTATTAACAATCACAGAGTCAAGCAAACTGAATAAATATATAAAACAAGCAATTGAAGTTCAAGGAAACACTGATATGCCATATTATTGGCAAAGATTATTTGCAAATATAATGTTACCAATATTTTAATGCTAAACAATAAGCTCTTGTAATAATTACCACCAGTCAATTATCTATTAGTTAATTATTTCCACTGCTATCAACATAAGTATTGACTAACAATAAATTTAAAGTATATTCCAATACTAATTATCTCACATCCTATAAGTACAAATATATAAAGTCATGCTAGAAAGAACACTATGGACTGCTTGCATAACACCATTTAACAATAATCTTGGCATAGATTATGAAAGTCTATCATATTGCTTAAAATTACAAGCAAATGCTAAAAATGGTTTAGTGCTCTTAGGCAGCACTGGTGAAGCATTATCTCTTGCAAGACATGAATGTGAAAGTATACTTAAGCATGCTTGCAGTCTAAACCTATCAACTGAAATAGTTGTTGGAGTGCCAAGCTATAACATGTCTATAGCTACAGAATGGATTAAATTCTGTGAAGACTTACCTATACAAGGATATTTAATTGCAACACCAATGTATACAAAACCAGGATTGTTGGGGCAAACAGCATGGTTTGAAAAACTACTTAATACTATAACACGCCCAGCAATTCTATATAATATCCCTGGAAGAACAGGTGTTCAACTAATACCAGAGGTAGTAGGCAATCTATGCAACCATAAAAATTTTGTTGCCATAAAAGATTCAGGTGGTTGTGTCAAAAATTTCATGGAATACAAAACAATAGCTAAGAATATTGCAATTTACTGTGGTGATGATCACATGATGCCAGCAATGAGTGCTATGGGAGCCAGTGGTCTTATTTCTGTAGCATCTAATGCACTGCCTATGGTTGTACAAAAAAATACCCAAAACTGTATTAATGGAAACAAAATAAATATCAATACTTGGTGGTCTATATGCAATGCACTATCAACAGCAAGAAATCCAATACCAATTAAACTTCTTATGAAAAAAATAGGCATAATAAAAAACAGAAATGTCAGGCCACCTTTAAATGA
>NZ_CAWVOK010000011.1:0-26603 GCF_963930935.1 Candidatus Xenohaliotis californiensis | reverse complement strand
AATAGCAGTATAGCCATGACATATTTTTTTACCAGCAGTTAGTATTGCATCAATACTTTCCTTACAGAGCTTCATAATTGAGTATAGTTATTATTTTACAATACAGTAACATAAATTAAATTTTAAATCAGCTATATTTAAATATTTTGCTTATTTTATAATAAAACAATTTCTTATAATTCTATCACAGGAAAAATAACCACTACCATAACACAACAAAAAAGATAGCAATATCACCCAATAGTAATGCTCTTTTAAATCAAGATAAGTGTACTGAATAACAAGCACAACAACCAACATTGGCAACACAGCAAGCCTAGTAAACAAACCAATAAACAACAAAATTGGACAAATCAATTCAACAGATGTTGATAAAAATGCAGCAACAGCAGGACTTAATAATAGGGTTTTGTATTCATACTCAAATAGCATTACTGTATTTTCCCAATTGTTTAATTTTACAAAAGCAGAGCGAAAATAAATAATTCCCATCCAACAATGCACGAAAAATGCAAATACAGACAATGCAACTATTTCTAATAAAAACAATAATTTATTAAAAAATTTAATAAAAATAACCATGCAACTATATATTATTACCCAACAACCTAATCTGTTATGTAGTTTATCTTTGCTAACAACTTGTTATTAAATATAAACTCCAGTACCTTTATTAAGTTAAAGTCATTAAAATCACTTATAAAATCACAGCATGCATCTATGCTATTACCACAATTTAATGCATCTAAAAATCTCCACATTGCATAATCTAACCAATGAACCCAAACCTTACCATCAACTCTAAAAACCAATGCAAAACACTCTTCTGATCCAATATTCAGATTTTCTATGTCAGATGTAATGCTTAATTCCCAAAGTTTTGAAATAGGATGTGAGGATCTATATAAAAACATGCTATCCATCATTTGAAAAGAAAGCTTAAGTGGGTTCTTGTATGAAAGAGTAAGAAAATAATCTAATTTAATATCATCTTGATCTTTAGCAATATAACTACATTGCATTAACCACTCAAGACTAGCAATGTCAGATAAATATTGAATATGCTGTAAAGGTTTAAAACATTTAAGAAAACTAGGAAAATTACCACCCCATTCTTCTAAACAAGCATTAGTTGGTAAATTCTTTTTTATAAATGCATAAGCAACACTATTTGCACAATCAGTACCAAGAAATAACCATATTTTTGGAAAAACAACCTCTAAAGAACTACGCAAAACCTCAAAAATATTATTACGATACACCTTCAGACACTCTTCCCCTATATTATCAGCAACAAACCTTAGTAAATTTGCAGCATTACCATTTACCATATAATCTTGAAAAATATCCTGCAATATCATAGCTTATTTACATATCTGTAGTGCAACATGTTCATGCACCTTCTGTGCTTCTTTAAGCAAAATCTCCACTGATGGTACATTAGCATCCCATTCTATCAATGTTGGTGGGCATAATTCATTAGATAAAGCTAAAAACTTATCATATATATTCCAAACTTCACCAGAAATTGCTGCATTATGTGTATCAATTTTTAAAATATTACCTGAGGGTAATTTAACATTACTATGTCCAGCAAGATGGATTTGTTTGATATATTTAAAATCTAATTCTTGTAAATAACAATTAATATCCCAACCATGGTTAAAACATGAAACAAATAAATTATTTATGTCCAATAAAATACCTGCGCCAGTCTTATTTGCAATTTTATTTAAGAAAAAAGACTCACTGTAATTAGAACTTTTATATTGTAAGTAAGATGATGGATTTTCAATTAATATGTCTATATTTAAAAAATTCTGCACATAATCAACATTTCTACAAAATAAATCAAGAGATTCTTTATTATAAGGCACTGGAATCAAATCTGGTAAATAGTGCTGATTTGTTTTACTCCATGAAAGATGATCGGAAACCAAAAATGGATTAAGTACATTGATCAAATTTTTCAAATTATGCAAATATTCCACATCAATCCCAAAAGCACTGCCAAGTGATATTGCAACACAATGCAAACTTATATCAATTACACTTCTTACTTTTAATAAAAAATCTAATAACTTACCACCAGACACCATAAAATTTTCTGCATGCACTTCTAAAAAATCAACTTTTTCACTTAAAATAGCAACTTCTTCATAGTGCTCTCTTTTTAATCCAATGCCCACTAAATTACTCTTGTTATTTTTGTTATTTATTAACATCTAATTTTTTGATAACTGATTTTGGGACATGCTTCCATTCAGAATTATTAATCTTTTCACATAAACCTTTTGGTACAAATATCCATGCATCAGGATCTCCAGCTTTGTTAGATCCAGCACACGAATTTTTACCACCAGCACAATCTGACTTATGTGCTCTTATTAAACCTTTGCCATCTTTATCCACAACTTTACACTTTTCCATTGCTTTTTTATGCCATCTAGCATTAGCGGAGCTACACATCATGCAAGTGGCTAAAAGTACTGAAAATACATGTTTTTTATTCATATACAACCCACCATTATCAAATACATAATTTTACCTATATTAAATATATCTAAGGTTGTCAAACATCATTTTTATAAATCAAAAGTTTATATCAACATTTTATTAAATCTTAATAATTAATTTCAAAATAAAACACAATTCCTGCTATCTCATTAAAATTTTTAATAAAAAATTTTATTGTTTCATTTATTTCTCAGCAATGCTACAAAATAAATTGACAAAAAATAATTTTAATGTTTTTCTGATTGCTAATTAAACTAATATTAGCAGGATAAAATTGTGAATTTTATAAAAAATATTTTTAAAAGTAATAAAATTAAACCAGTTGATGAATCAATTAAGCTTGCTGAAAACAATGATGCTGATGATATTATTTATGTATCAAGTGGTCTTGGTGCAAAAAGCATTGCAGTTGATTTAACAGATGAACATAGCATTGACTATATGGTAATTAATCCAGATAAAATTAACACTTATGGCAATCCACTTATAGAACACTATACTGACCATGATGGGCTATTTTATGTATCATATAAAGATAGTACAAATGACAATAAGAGTATTTCTATGGATGTCAGTGAAAATAATATGCTTAAAAACCAAGCTGTACATGATGCTATAACCTATTCTAGGGGTTTATATAAAGATGATATTGTAACACTCAACTATTGCAGTGCAGATCACAGTCCACAATTTACTCTCAAACTAACAAATGGCACAGCAGAAATTATTCATACACCAGGAGATGATGGTATTAGTTTAAGCTGCAGTGCTGTAATAGAAGCCGAGGAGGGAAATCCATTTTTTTTCATTGTTGCTGAAGATGACAAACATTTTATGCACATGGCACGCATATTTCTTTAAATTAATATAAAAATAGTTGCAATACACTGTAATATGTAGTAATTAAAACCTAGCTTAAACAAACTTAATAACCTTATGCAGTTTATACAAAACTTTCTCAACCTGTTCTACAGCTCCAATGATAAAGAAAATTTAAATACTGATGAAAATGATAGTAACAGTCAAAATGCAGAAATAAAAAATGGTCTGTGGTATATGCTGTTAGACACCAAAAAAATTGACAGTAACAATGACCCAATTATTATACATGTTACAGACACTAATGGTGAATTTAAAATATCTTACATTGAAAATAATGTGCAATCTATTTTTGATGTAGATAGCCATAATATTGAAAACAATGACAGCATTCATAATGCACTATATAATTTACAAACTCCAGGAAAAAATGATACGGTAACTATAGGTTACAATAGCAGTTCCGAGGAAGATGTTTGCTTTAAAATGAATATTAAAAATAATGCTTGTTATCTAACTTCTGCTCCTAGTTTTGATGACATATGTGTTAAAGGAAACTTTGATGCTGATTGCTCTAATGTAACATTTGTTGCTTTTGATGATGGGTACACAGATGCAATACATATACTACATATCATGGTATTATAAGCTTATAGCATAACTAAACACTTAGTTATGCTCTATATCTCCATTCAACACAAAATAGCTATCATTAAACTCACTAAACTTAATAAAACAGCTTTAAAAATAAAATTATTTTATTAAACTACATAAAATTTATAATAACAAAATTATGCACATAACATTAGCACTTTTTGTGCTACTTCTCACAATAGCCAAACCAAGAGGAATGTTTAGTTTAAATATAGCATTTTCCTTATATTATATATTTTGCCATTTTGCACCCAAGATGCACATTGCCTCACCAGCATTTACAACACCTGCAAATCAAAAACTATATGTCTTTGCAATTTATCTTACTACACTGGCTATTAGCATATTCAGCTTTTGGGAAGATGAATAAGGCTGTATACTGACATGGTTTTGGTGTATAATTCAATTAATGACTTTAACCAAATTGACATTAACCAATGACAAATGATATACGCAATATAGCAATTATAGCACATGTTGATCATGGCAAAACGACACTAATTGACTCCATGTTTAAACAAAGTGGTGTATTTCGCAATAACCAGACAATGACTGAAAGACTAATGGATAGTAATGATTTAGAAAAAGAAAGAGGGATAACAATATTATCCAAATGCACTGCAATAACTGTTCATGATGAAAATGAGCAAGAAGTACGCTTAAATATTATAGACACTCCTGGACATGCTGATTTTGGCGGAGAAGTAGAAAGAGTTTTAAGCATGAGCAATGGCGTATTGCTCTTAGTTGACAGTGCAGAAGGTGTGATGCCACAAACAAAATTTGTATTATCTAAAGCATTAAAAGCCAACCTAAAGCCAATTGTTGTGGTTAATAAAATTGATAAACAAGATGCAAGAGCAAATGAAGTAGTAGATGAAATAATTGAGCTACTTATAACACTGGATGCCACTGATGATCAGCTAAATTGTCCAGTGCTTTATGCATCTGGAAGAAATGGATGGTGTGTATGCAGCCTTGAAAAAGATCCCAGAGATAATCTAAAGCCACTATTTAACACCATAATTAAAACCATTAAACACCCAAAATATGATTACAATGCCCCATTTAAAATGCTAGTTACAATGCTAGATTCAGATCAATTTATGGGTAAAATGCTGATTGGAAAAATATATCAAGGAACAATTGCAGTAAATACATCTATAAAAGCCATAAATCTTAATGGAGAAACAATAGAACAAGGAAGGTTAACTAAGCTTTTTCGTTTTGAAGGAATTAAAAAAGTTCCAACAGAAAAAGCGGTTGCTGGTGATATTATTGCAGTTTCTGGTATGGAAAAAGCCTCTGTGTCTGATACTATAGCAGATATAAAAATTACCACTCCATTGGAAACAAAACCAATTGATCCACCCACAATGTCTATAACAATTGCGGTCAATGATTCACCATTAGCAGGACAAGAAGGCGACAAGCTTACATCAAGAGCCATAAAAGATAGGTTAATCAAAGAAGCTGAGACAAATGTTGCAATAAAAATAGAAGAACTAGATGATAAAGAGGCATTTAAAGTCAGTGGACGTGGTGAATTGCAACTAGGTGTCTTAATAGAAACAATGCGTCGTGAAGGTTATGAGCTATCAATATCGCGTCCAAAAGTATTATTCAAAAAAGATGAAACAACCAATCAAATATTAGAACCAGTAGAAGAAGTTATAATTGATGTAGATGAAGAATTTAGTGGATCTGTAATAGAAAAAATGAACAGCAGAAAAGGCATAATGCTAGACATGAAGACTACAAGTCAAAATAAAACAAGACTATCATTTATAATACCATCGCGTTGCCTAATAGGCTATCATAGTGAATTTCTTACAGATACAAGGGGAACTGGTGTAATAAATAAAATATTTCATGGATATAAAGCACATAAAGGCTCAATGGGATATAAAAGAAAAGGTGCATTGATCTCAACAGAAAAAGGTGCAGTAACAGCATATTCACTTAACAATATACAGGAAAGAGGCAAATTGTTTGTCAGACCTCAAGATGTTGTTTATCAAGGCATGGTAGTTGGCATACACAGCAGAGACAGTGACTTAGAAGTAAATCCCATAAAAGGCAAACAACTTACAAACATGAGAGCATCAGGCACAGATGAGATGATAAAACTATCTCCACCAGTGCTTTTTTCATTAGAAGAAATGATTTCATTTATTGAAGATGATGAGCTAGTAGAAGTTACTCCAAAAGGACTTAGAATGCGAAAAAAATATCTAGACCCAAATGAAAGAAAAAGAATGAGCAGAAGTAGTAAAAAAGATTATTAAAAAACTAATCTTTTTCACTGGTTGCAATCTGTGCTGCAACCAGTTCATCTGTTCTTGTCTCAATTCTATCTTGTAGCTGTTTCATAAAATCATCCTTTGATAAACCAATTTCTATTGGCTTGAGTATATCAATGCAGACCACACCAGGCTTTGATATTTTATTATTTCTCATCCAATAAACACCTGTATTTAGTGCTATTGGAACCACTGGCTTTTTGACAATTGAATACAGCAAATAAACTCCTTGCTTGTAATCAGGTTTTGCACCTATGCTCTTTCTTGTTCCCTCAGGAAATATTATCAATGTATCATCAGATAATCCATCAGTTCTGTTGGTCATATTTTTTATGGCTTTTATTGATTGTTTATAGTTATTACGATCAATGCATGTAACACCAAGCATTTTCCAGTAAGTGGATAAAATTGGTATTCTCAAAAACTCTTTTTTAACAACAAAATTTACAGTATGAAAGACAGCCATAAATATAATAACTTCAAGCATTGACTGATGTTTTGCAGCTATAACATAACCATTACTATCATTGCTTGGTAGCTTACCAGTAATCTTATAGCTTATACCACAAAGTATATTCAGTAAAAATAATGCTATTCTACTAAAGAAGAAAACTGTATTATGTTTACCACAAAATAAATATTCAACAATACCGATAATGCAAGTAAGGCTAGCTATAATAGACAACATACAAAAAAATAAGATACAACGCACATAATACATAAATTAACCAAATATCACTTAACAAAAACCATGCAGTATGCTAATATAATTTAAAATGCCATCATAGCTCAGTGGTAGAGCACTTCATTGGTAATGAAGGGGTCGAAGGTCCAATTCCTTCTGATGGCATACTATTTATTAGCTTTCACTAACCCATTTTTTTTCAGATAGCCACCATCATTTATTGCATTATCACTCTGTAACTCTTTCACTAATTCTTTCAACCCCATTGTTTTTGACAACAAATCCTTCCTGTAGTAGACAAAAACAAACCTCAAAGCTGTATAAGATCCTTTTTGAATACTCTCTGCATTTGGTGCAACACTTTCAATGCTTACTGCTTGTAAATAGTTGTCATTATTCATAAATGTATTATATCCCATAATTGCCAGGACACTTGATTCATTTTTTATTTTTTGCAGTGCAATACCAACACTATCATCATATTCAATAAACCTTCCATCAGTTCTTATTAATGAGCATTTCTTATCTGCCTCAACATAATCTGTATAGAAATTTCTAAATTCTGCATCACCCATACATGATGGCTTGATAATAAAATCTATTAAAGCTTGCCTTGTGCCACTTCCTGCCGTTGGACCATAAATTTGTATATCAATATCTGGCAATGAACTATCAATCTGAGACCACCTGTTGTATGGATTTTTTACTAAAATAGAATCCTTAATACCATGAGATACAAGTGCTTTATATATATGCGTATAAGATAAGTTTAATGGTGTGGCACTTTTGTTTCTCACTAACACAATTGCATCAATACCAAGAACAAAGCTATCAATATTACCAATACCATTTTGAGCACATCTAACTATTTCAGCACTACGCATTTCTCGTGGTACTACTATCATATCATATTCTGGATTATTACCTTTAGAACAAAACAAGTTAAAACCATGTCCTGTAGCATAAGACTCAACAACTGGGGAGCGAAATCTAGTAAGTTGCCCAAAATATTCTGAGAACACAGTAGTCAAAGGAAAAACAGTAGTAGAGCTGATTATGTTAATTGGTTTATCAGGCTCAGCAAATGTAGTCAAAGGAAGTAAAAATAAAGCTAACAACAATGAAATATAATTCATGATCTTCCCTATATACTATTAAAAACACTGCTCATACGCTTAACAGCTTTAAATAAAACTTCCTTAGAAGATGCATAAGAAATACGCAATGTTCCTGGCATGCCAAAATCACTACCTGGTACCACAGCAACCAGAGCATTCTTTAATACAAATGATGCAAGATCAACATCATTTTTTATACAATCCATACCTTTTTGCACTGCTCTTGCAATTATATTGTTACATGAAAGCAAAAGATAAAATGCACCCTGTGGTTTAGAGAAACTAATACCATTAATACTGCTAAGCTCATGCAACAGCATATCTCTCCTGTCTTGAAAAATATGTATATTTTTATCTATAAAATCACTACATGATCTAAGTGCCTCAACTGCAGCATACTGTGAAATAGATGAAGCACATGAGGTTGATTGTGATTGTACAATAAGCATATCTTTTATCAAACATTCTGGCCCAGCTGCATAGCCAATCCTCCAGCCAGTCATTGCATAACTTTTAGAAACAGCATTAATCACTATTGTTCTACTTTTCAACTCTGGTGCAGCATTAATTATGTTGTAAAAAGGTAATTTATCATAAATAATTTTCTCATAAACATCATCAGAGATAATGTGCACATGTGGATATTTATTCAACACTTTAGCTAGTTTACGTAAGTCATCCATAGAATATACAGCACCACTTGGATTTGATGGAGAGTTAAGTATTAACCATTTAGTATTGTTATCTATATTTTTTTCAAGTTCTTCTGGTTCAAGAATGTTATCATGATTGGTTTTGCATATTCTTGGGGTTGCACCAGCTAATGAAACCATATCTGGATAGGATACCCAATATGGAGCAGGTACTAAAACATTATCACCATTATTTAGCGTAGCAAGCAAAGCATTAAATATAGACTGTTTTGCACCATTGGTGATCATTATTTCAGATGTATTAAAGCTCAGTGAATTATCATGCAAAAATTTTTCTACTATCATCTCACGTAATTCTATAATGCCAGGCAGTGCAGTATAATTTGTATGTCCATCTTTAATAGCCTTAATAGCAGCTCTTTTCACAATATCTGGAGTATCAAAATCTGGCTCACCCATGCTTAAAGAAATAACATCCTTACCATCTGCACGTAATTTTTTTGCCAAGTCACTAATAGCAATAGTATTTGATATGGAAACATTTTCTAAAATTTTAGCACGCATAATAACACAACTCAACTAATAAAACCACAGTAGAGTATTATATATAAATAAGCACATGACAACAAGATGAATATAGTTATACAGATAAATCTTTATTAGCAATTGGCATACTGACTGTTAATTCAGGTATGTCATTTTGATGGTTTGCCCTCTCCTCTGTGGCAATGACATTGCTACTATCAATCTCCTTCTCTACAGATTGTTGCTTTAAATCATCTTTTTTTACAGGAGCACGCAAACGTAAATTCTCAGCAACAAAAATAGTAAATGACTTAAGAATAGATAATGGATAGAAAAAACAACATGCTATATGCAAGCGAGCAAAAAAACTTAAATTTAATCTCCATATCTCATCTAATTCATAAAAAAAACACACATTTTTCATGGCAGCATAATAACTTTTTTCTTGCTTGCCATAATTAGATTTTTTAAATCCTTTATATAAAACTGACATCAACTCATCACCTTTGCTATTTTTAGATTTAATATCTGGTTCAATTGCTTTTGATTTAGTATCTGCTATTCTATGAGAAGTAATACAGTGTAAAAAATCACATAAAGATTTCACACCACCCTGCTCTAGCACTTTAAAATGAACAGAGTCTATAAAGCCATTCATTTTATTAAGCATTAAAGCATTATCTTTCAGTACTTCATGCAATCCACTGCCAAAACCTACAATCAAACTTACTAGTCTGTCTAATGAAGCATGGTAAACAACATTATCTAATAACCTTCTACCACTACTATCAGAAAGAGAACAAACAGATCGAACAGTTTTTTGTGAAACAGTGAATGACTGTCTATAATCTGGAAAATTAACTGATATCATATCAGAGTTAATACCATTAAACTCAATCCTCTTATTCTCTTTGATGGCCAACATTAATAAAGTTGATAAAGATACAATACCACAATGTGCACTAGGAACTTGAACTCTATATTTTGATACTTTGGCCGATGGACTATATAAAGAAATAGATGGTAGAACGCTTTGAATACTAGGTCTTTCTGTCAATAAAATCTTTGTTAGTGGAGATTGTTGTTGCAAATCTTTTACATCTAAATAGTTTATATAGTTATTTATATCAAACATCTCATACCTTAAGCAGTGGCCAAAATGACTCCAATGAGAGTCTGAATTTATTACATTGCAAACAAGAGCATTGCAATCTTCCGAGTAAAGCATAATATGTGCTAAAAGAGATATATTTCTTCTATCAAAACATAGTTGTACCAAGTGT
The DNA here is from genome assembly GCF_963930935.1 of Candidatus Xenohaliotis californiensis. Taxonomy (NCBI): domain Bacteria; kingdom Pseudomonadati; phylum Pseudomonadota; class Alphaproteobacteria; order Rickettsiales; family Anaplasmataceae; genus Candidatus Xenohaliotis; species Candidatus Xenohaliotis californiensis. The sequence goes on along the minus strand of NZ_CAWVOK010000011.1, from coordinate 16,046 downwards.
TTACATACTTCTTGATATACTTCAATGTTAGATGTTTTGCAAATGTTGTTACACTTAACTAGTAATTGCATTAATGTTTCATTATTATTACAACAGTTGATTATTTTTTTAAAATAATTATCTATATACTGCTTATCTAACCTATTTTTTATCTCTAAACTAAAATCTTGTAACAACAAACTACTAAGATTAGGTGTAGATAAAAATTTATCAAATAATTCAGAATCAATAGCAGTACTTATTCCAAAATATAAACAATCATGTAAAACTTTTAATGCAATTTTAGGATTTTTAGCAAAAACACCAACAAGATATTTTTTAACTGCATCAGAAAATCCACTCCTATCATTACTGCGAGATAAAACACTAAGCATAGTTAGTGGAGTATTTGATTTTAACAACTCTTCATCTGATAGTCTCGCAATCCAGCAATAAAATATGCTACTATCAACAGATTGACAAAACTTTGACACCAAATCAAATAAAGAATCAACCTCAGATTTACTAAAACTCTCTACATGATTCTTAAACCAACTATCTGCATAGTCTAAAAAATGATCACTATGCTTAGCACTTTCTACGCTAGACAGAGCACTTAAAATAGATTCATGATTATATGGAAATAAAGCCATGTATAAAATACTATGCATATCAACTTTTTCTACAGAAGTATCACTGCATCCTAAATAACTAGAAAACATTCTCAATTTTTCAATACTATCACCACATATAAATCTGATATTTTGCCATAGATCACTACTACTACTACTATCTAACTTTTTATACCATTCATCTATGGCCATATAGGCTATATGTCTTATACGAACATTAACCAAAGAATCTAGTTTATTAAAATTAAATGTATATAGAAATGCTTCTAACATAGAAATGCTACTTGAAGCAAACAGTTGACTTAAAAATCTATAAACGTCACCCTCAGTGCAATCTGCAAATTCTATAACATTGCTTAAATAATCCCAGTTAACAACATCCCAACAATCAGAGACGGCGTTATCAACATCCATCTCTTGTATTATAGGAAAAAATGAAACTATCTGCTTAAATGCGTGCTCAGAAAGCAAACTTTTTAAAATAGAGCAGTAATCAGAAGAACAGAGGAAATCAACAAAACAATGAATTCCTAAATTGTCCAATCTACTAGCAATTACATGATGCAATTTAGTGAAATTATGCCCTGCTTCTTTAGCATTAGACAACCAGCCTATCAGTCCATACAAAACTGACATACTAGCACTACCATTACTTATTTCTATAGGCATTTTTTTACATAAAAAACTAATGAAATTATCTTTATTCTCTTCAGAACTACATATTGTACCCCAGTATCTAGAAAGCAATTCATACAATTTACTTTCAAAATCTATGATATAGCAATCATTCATAAGCAAAGATAATAATTTATAAAACATATCAAGATCATCTGCTGAATATTCCAACAAAACAATCTTATAAAAATCCACTGTAGCATCCAATGTTAGACCTTTAAATAAACTATCATCCCACCTATAGCCAGATTTTTCACTTACTACTGATTCAATAACACGTTTAGCTAATTTTAAATCACTATTTGTTGCCACACCTCTGCAAGAAGCATCTTTGAAAATCTTCATCATTAAAAAATGTGAGTCGTATCCAGTACACTGATTAAAATCAAAAATAGAACAAATATCCATATCTAAAAAAAGATTAATTTTATCTGATAAGCTAATCACATCATTCTCAATGAAAAGAGCTATTAAATCATGAGCAGAAAAATCACCTAAAACAACATCTTTATAATTACTTAAGAAAAAATGCAAAACATTAACATTGCTATTCTTTAATATATAATTCCTACACTTTGCACTTAAACCATTAGATCTAGTCAAAAAATCTACAAAAAAATACATTACAGCTGACACTAAGCCTGGATCAATACTGGTTAAAATTTCATATAACACATCATCATCAATAAAAGAGCTGTCTTCTTCTAAAATGTGTCTAAGCTTTTCAAACCTTGAAAGTTCAACTCTGTCTTTTAAAATTTTTGCAGTTAATAACTTATATGAAGCATTAGCTACACTTTTCTGCAAAGAGCAAAAAAACATATATGGCATATTATCCACAGCCTCATTGAGCAAGCCAATCTTTAAATCATTTGACATGTTTGCTACTATACAGTTTATATAAATAGACAATTTTTCAAGATGCTCTTTATTGGTAATTTTTAAAAAAATAAACTTCAAGAAATCAATTGATTGCAACAAACTGGCAAATTCTAAGTAAAATTCATCACTAGCCCCTGTAAAAATAGTTATTAACTTATCAAAAATAACTTCAGGAGTACAATTTACACAGTGATTCAAAATAAAATCTAAACAACTTATCCTTAACTTATAATCATCTGCAAAATCCCTATGATTTATAATTGCACTAAGCATCTCAACATTATCATTATTAGCAGCACACTCCAATGCATTCAACCTGTCCATATTATCTTTATTTTTCTTTATTGGTTTGGCGCCAGCATTAATAAGCAAGCTAACCATTTGAACATTGCCTTCTTTGCAACACCAAGATAATGGTGTATATCTACATTTTCCAACAACATCATAAAACACCATATGAACATATTCTGGATTCAAAATTAAAATAAGCTTGACCAAAAAAAAATGCTTATTGCACAAAAGGTATGCAAATTCACTGTTTGTTATACTTATATGCAACTTAAAAATATTAAAATTATTTTGTTATTATATATTACAAATAAATAACAAACACAGCAACATAAATTGTCATAAAATATGATTATTTATAAATTATAGATTGCAAAAGTATTAAATATTAGCTATACTCAAAGTTTGAGTCAATAAAGTTGATAATATCTTTTAGTGCACTATCAACATCATCAATATCCATTGCACTAACAACAATTCGTAAGCATTTTTCTGTTCCTGAAAATCGTATAAAAATCTTAGTATCAAGCATATTGCCAACAAATTCTTTAAATATATTGGATTCTAATAAACCACTAATAGCTGCATAATTACTATAATAATAATTATAAATCTTCTGAGGATTAAGTGTGAAAAATTTCTGCATTTCTGATGGTTGTAAATTAAAAAACTGCAATGCCTCTATAATTTTTATTGCAGACACTAATGAATCGCTAGCTATGCAAAACTCATTAAAAATGAAATGTCCAGATGACTCACCACCTAATCTACATTTTTTTTTATGCATCAAGCTAGAAACATTACTATCACCAACATCTGAAAGAAAAAATGGAATATCATTTTTTTTTGCAAATAATAAAAGTGCATTATTAACCATATTTGTTGATACAAAACCATTATTATCACTATACTTTTCTTTATTAAAAAGAATTAACAAGGCCATAACATAATTAAAATCAATAACTTTACCAAATTCATCACAGACCACCAGTCTATCACCATCACCATCAAATGCAAAACCCAAATCTGCACAATGTTCAACAACTTTTTGTGACAGGGATAATGGAAATTCAGAGCCACAATCTAAATTTATATTACATCCATTTGGTAAGTTATTAATGCATACTAAATCAAAAATCTTGTTCAAAAATAAACTATATGTGCAAAATGACAATGATCCATTTGCACAATCAAACACAATCTTTAGTTTAGGGTTTTTTATAATACTGGCAGCTAGTGAATCAATAAAATTATAGTATAATGATACAAATTTAGACCCACAATAAATGCCAGCTACACTGTATTTAATCAAATCATCATCAATACTGCTGACAATCTTGGTAAATTCAAATTCCATGTCTTTGGAGAATTTAATGCCATTGCTATCAAAAAATTTAAATCCATTATCACAAAATTGATTATGAGAAGCTGAGACCATACATCCCACTGATATATCATTATTATTTTTTGCAATAATGGCAACAGCCATAGAAGGCACAACCCCACAAAAATAAACATCCAAACCAGCAGTATTGGCGCCCAATGCTAAAAATTTTGCAAGACTCTTAGATGATGTTCTGGTATCCATACCAATAGCCAGTGCACCTAATAATAATCTACGTTGTAGTAATATGGCCAAAGAGATTCCTAATTTAATAGTAAAAGAATATATAATAGGAAATTCACCTACTTTGCCTCTTATGCCATCTGTCCCAAACAAATTATTAAGCACCATACTTCATTAACAGTTTATAGCTTTATATTTAGATATTTAGCAATACATAATAATCTTACTATTACAATAATAAGCACTATTTACAACTAAAACAACACCAATTAAAATAAACCAATAATACCATTAGTTAACTACAAAATTATAGTTTTTTAAAATATTATTACAAATAATACTACTCTCTTAATAAAGATCTAGCACAAGTATTTTATAACTACTAGCCTGTTATTAAAATACTGCTTTGTATTATAATAGTACTATATTATATAAAACAATTATTAAATAATTAATATATTAACCACAAATATTGACACCAAAACCATCTTTACAGTAAGATTAAAAAGTCAAATATAAATGTAATTAACCATTAAAATAACTGCTTTTAAAAAAACTAATGCATTTTGATTTAATTTAAACATAGGTAATATAGAAAATGTCTACACAAAGTAACACTGAAACTATAAATGAGTTCAGTAAATTAAGAAGCCTTGTATGGCCAATACATAGATATGAATTAAAAAAATTTCTACCAATGAGTTTTTTAATTTTTTGTATTTTGTTTATTTACACAGTAGCACGTAACACAAAAGATTCCTTAATAGCAACCGCCCCTGCTGCAGGACCAGAGGCTATGTCTTATTTAAAAAGCTTATTTGTTATATCTTCAGCATTCTTATTTGTTGTGCTGTATGCAAAGCTAGCAAACATATTCTCAGCTGAAAAATTATTTTATATACTCGTCAGTTTCTTTCTTATATATTTTGCCTGCTTTGCATTTATTTTATATCCCAATGTCAACTCACTGCATCCAAATATAAATACAATCCATAATCTGCAAGAGTCATTTCCGCGTCTACGCTTCCTATTCTCTGTCTATGCAGTATGGACCTATTCTTTATTTTATATATTCTCTGAATTATGGGGCAGTGTTTGTGTTTCATTGCTGTTCTGGCAATTTGCTAATGAGATTGTAAAAACCAATGAAGCAAAACGTTTTTATCCCTTATTTGTCTTAATAGGCAATTTATCATTAATACTAGCTGGAACCATAGTTAGTAAACTATCGGCTAATAGTAATATTGAAAACATTAACCTATACTGGGGCACAACATTAAAAAAACTAATGTCAATAGTAATAATTATTGGCATCATGTGCATGATTGTTTATCGCTGGATGCAAACCAATGTTTTAACTGATCCTAAATATTATGACAACTCTTCAGCAAAATCATCAAAAAAGAAAAAACCAAAGCTAAGTGTATTAGAAAGCTTTAAATACATATTTTCTTCTCCATATATAGGACTAATAGCAATGCTGGTGATTAGTTATGGAATGAGCATACATCTTGTAGAAATACTATGGAAAAAACAACTTTCCCTAAACTTTAAAGGTAACCCTGGAGGATACAATGCTTTTATGGGACAGTTTTCAAGATACACTGGCATTATAACTATAGCCATCATATTTTTAACAAAAAACACTATAAGAAAATTTGGCTGGTTGTCGGCAGCTATCATTACACCATTAGCACTAGCTATAAGTGGTGCAGCATTCTTTTTGCTTCTTAAGAGCAATTCAAATAAAGAACTTTGCATATTAGGTGCTTGCTATACTGCAACCTATGTAGCAGTTATTGTAGGTGCCATGCAAAATATAGCCACGAAAGGATCGAAGTACTCTTTTTTTGATCCAACAAAAGAAATGGCCTATATACCACTTGATCAAGAATTAAAAACTAAAGGTAAAGCTGCAGTTGATGTTGTTGGTGGACGCTTAGGTAAAGCTGGTGGTGGATGGGCAGTAATGATCTTATTCTTTATTACAGCTGCCAAAGACGCTATGGTTTTGGCAAATTATTTTATAGTAATAGTATCTATTATAGTAATTCTTTGGATAATTTCTGTGTTTGCATTAAATACTAGATATAAAAAACTAGTTTCTGAACAATCAACTAAATAAAATCATATGGCACAACAATAAAAAATCATATTGTTGTGCAAAATTAAAAATAAAAAGACAATATTAAATTATTTAAAAATTTATAATCTCAATTATTGCTATTCTGAACTCTAACATCTAAACTACTATCATTGTTTCTTCTATCAACAAACACAATAGCATTCTTATTAAAACTTGTAGATAAAATTAATAAAGCAAGTTTATCAACTATATGTCTCTGTATTATGCGTTTCAATGGTCTGGCACCATAAGTTGAGCTGTAACCTTCATCTGCCAACCATTTCAGTGCAGATTCAGATATTTCTAATTCTATACTCTTATTTTTTAAATTATTTCGTAAAAATTCTAATTGAATATTGACTACATTCACAATATCATTTTTAGTTAATTTATTAAAAATAATAATCTCATCAATACGATTTAAAAATTCAGGTCTAAAAACACTTTTAACAACAGACATAACAGCTTCTCTTAATTCTTTGTTAAGCTCATTAGCAGTAAACATTAACTCTGAACCAAGATTAGAAGTCATGATTATTATAGTATTACGAAAATCTACAAGATGACCTTGACTATCTGTAAGCCTTCCATCATCCAAAATTTGCAACAAAATATTAAAAATTTCACTGTGTGCTTTTTCAATTTCATCAAAAAGTATTATTTGATAAGGAGATTTGCGCACTGCTTCAGCTAAAACTCCACCTTGCTCATACCCTACATATCCAGGAGGAGCGCCAATAAATTTAGCAACAGAGTGTTTTTCCATATATTCAGACATATCAATCCTAGTCATAGCATTTGAATTATTAAACAGAAATAATGCTAATGCTTTTGCAAGCTCTGTTTTACCCACACCAGTTGGGCCTAAAAAAATAAACGATCCAAGTGGCTTGTTGGGATCTTGTATGTCAGCCCTAGCACAACGAATAGCATTGCTAATAGCAGACAAGGCATACTCTTGACCAACAATAATCTTACCAAGCTCTTTCTCCATGTTTAATAATTTAGAGCGCTCACTATCCATAATATGCTCTATTGGTATACCACTCCATTTTGATACTACTGTTGCTATATCGTTAGCAGTTACTACTCTATGTAATATACACCCCTCTTTATCAGTTAACTGCTTCTCTAATTCTACTATCTTCTGCTCTATTTTTGGCAGTGTGCCATACTTTATTTCACCAGCTTTAGCTAGATCGCCGTTACGTTGAGCAATTTCAAGCTCTTGTTTATACTGATCAACTTTTTCTTTAAGAGATAGGGCAGTACTGATCTTGTCTTTCTCTACCCTCCACTTCCCTTCTAAATCAACAAATATTTTTTCCATTTTCGCTAACTCATTTGCAATTCTAGCCAACCTCTCAACAGAAGCTTTGTCAACTTCCTTCTCAAGTGCTGCAGATTCAACTTTCAGCTGAATAATCTTACGCTCCAGTTCATCTATAGCCTCAGGTTTACTATCTATCTCTACTCTAATTTTACTTGCAGCTTCATCCATAAGATCAATTGCCTTATCGGGCAAAAAACGATTTGTTATATATCTATTTGATAACCTAGCAGCAGCAACTATAGCAGCATCTAAAATTTTTACACCATGATGCAGCTCATATTTTTCTTTAAGTCCACGCAATATTGAAATTGTATCATTATCATTTGGTTGTGAAATTAAAATATGCTGAAATCTCCTTTCTAATGCAGCATCTTTTTCTATAAACCTTTTATATTCATCAATAGTTGTAGCACCAATACAATGTAATTTTCCTCTTGCTAATGCTGGCTTCAACATATTTGATGCATCAATTGTGCCCGAAACATTGCCAGCACCAACCAACATGTGTAGCTCATCTATAAACAAAATAACTTCCCCATCTGAATTTTCTACTTCATGTACAACAGCTTTCATTCTCTCTTCAAACTCACCGCGATATTTGCTACCAGCAACCAATGCAGCTAAATCCAAACCCAAAATCCTGCATTTCCTCATATGTTCTGGAACATCTCTAGCAGCTATTCTTCTAGCCAAGCCTTCAACAACTGCAGTCTTCCCTACACCTGGCTCACCTATTAATACTGGGTTATTTTTCGTTCTACGTAATAAAACCTGAATTACTCTTCTTATTTCATCATCACGACCAATTACAGGGTCTAACTCACCTTTAATTGCTAATGCAGTAAAATCAATAGTATACTTCTTCAATGCATTAAAACTACTCTCTGCTTTTTCTGAGTTGACTTTATTATTCTTGCGCATATCAATGATATTAGATTCAACTATACTCTGTGTGATGCCAAATAATTTAAACAATTTATCAAGCTCTACATCTTTTATTGCAATAACAGCAAGCAGCAAACTATCAGTTGTAACAAAACTATCACCATTCTTCTTAGATAAATCATCGGCTCTTGACAATGTAGCAAGTAAAATACGATCTGGAGATGGTGTGGCTGCTGTAGATCCTTCAATAGAAGGAAAATTATTCAATAAATCTTCAATAAACTTTGTTAACTTTTCAATAGAAATATTATTATGTGGCAAAATATGAGAAACAATACCACCACTATCATTAGTAAGCAATGCATGCACCAAATGCACTACAGTAACTTTTGGATTACCAAGACTAACTGCTTTCATAAAAGCTTCATTAACAACTTTTCTAGAATCAATACTTAATCTATCTAAATCCATAATTAATACCTTCAAAAAATTACATAAATAATATATGTATTAAAAATATATTTTCAATCTTAAGTATCAATTAATAGTTTGTAATTAACTATTATATATAATAATGTATCAAAATATAATAAATTTTATTAATAGAAGCATGACTCCACCATCAAGTGCTGGTATGAATATTGCACAAAGTGCTAATTCTATGGCTGCTACTGTTTCACAGCTACAACAATCTGGCAGACAAAATTCTGGAACTGAAGATCCTAATATATTACAACGCATACCCCCTGGATCAGCTATACTACAAATTTTTAAACTTGAGTTGTTTAATGTTATATGTGGAAATATAAATGCTGCTGCATCTCTACTTGAGCTTATTGGGCTAGATAAACCAGCAATATTAACTATATTAGAACGACCAGAACTCAGTCCATTTTCCACGCTAAAAATATTTAAAAATCTTATTTATGCAAGAGAACAATTGTTCAATCTAGAAAATAGTGATACACCAATTGATGACTCAAATAATGATGACAATGCACCAAATGCTCAAGCAAGCCAAAACCCAGATTTATTTTCCACACAAACATCTCCAATGCATCATGCAAATGATTCAGAGCTAGGAGGACTTTCACCAAGCATGCCACAGCAACCATCACAAAATATGGAAGATGACTTGCTATTTAATAAACATAAACATCATAGGCATTGAGTGAATATCCTTATAACTGGTGCCAGTAGTGGTATTGGTGCATCTCTTGCAATTGAATATTCAAAAAAAACAAATGTCAAAAATATCTTTCTTTTTGGACGTAATATAAAACACTTGCATTATACAATGAAGCAATGTAAGGCCATAGGTATAAAAAATATTTCAATTTCGCTACATTCTATTGATGTTTGCAACAAAAAAGATATGATGGATGAAATACAGCAAATATTAAGAAAAATAAATACTATTGATATAATTATAGCAAATGCTGGCATTTCAGCTGGCATAACTAGCAATTTAGAAAAAATAAATCAAATTGAAAAAATATTTCAAACAAATTTAAATGGCGTTATTAACACTATACAACCAGCAATAGATAACATGAGAGAGAAGAAAAATGGTCATATTGTTGTTATGAGCTCTATGGCATCATTTATACCAATACCAAAATGTCCATCATACTGTGCAAGCAAAGTGGCAGTAAGATTTTATGCTGAAGCTCTTTCCACGCTATTAGCGAAACATAACATAAAAACAACTATTGTTTGCCCAGGATATATAAAAACACCATTAACAGATGCTAATAACTTCTACATGCCATTTCTAATGGACACAAAAAAAGCTAGTAGAATAATAGTGCATGGCATAAATAAACAGCTACTTTATATAATTTTTCCAAAACGATTGCATCTGCTAATAATAATATTCTCACTTTTACCAAAAAAGCTAAAAAATATGTTTTTTAATAGCATAAGAACAGACAAGAGAAAATAACAAACAATAAATGCAAATAACACACAGCTATTGACTGCAGTATATACAAATGTAAAATACGTGACTATCTAGAACAAATAATAAATTATGCTAGAAAATACAATACACCAAAACTCTGTGAGTGCTCTTATAAATGATAAAATAATCAACAATCTATTTCAATGCACTCAAAACAACATAAAACAAAATGCTTTATATAAACATATGGGCATAGCAAGTGGCAATTTAATATTACCTGATAATCTCATAACATGTTATAAAAATAAAAAACAACTTAATGCACAGCAAAACATAGATCTTAGCTGTCAGATAAGATCATATAAAGCTGATAGTTTATGTATTCCAAAAAACATAATAAATATTTTTACCAACAGTGAAATTCTTTTAATTATAAAAAAATACCTTAAAAAACTTTGCAAAGCTGGACACTGTTTAATAGAGCAAATAATAAGAGACACAATTGAAAGTCAAAGTAATTTAATAGAAACATTAGATTTTACTAATGGTTTTGGAGTAGAGTCTTTTACTGCAATATCTACAACTTTTAATGATAAATTACAATATTATATATCAAATGAATGCATGTTAATTATACCCACATACATCTATTACAATAAAGACTCTAGATTGTTAGAGCAATGTCAATGTAATAATCCTATGGTATATTTATCAAATAAAGAGAGAGATTTTTTTATAAAAGGACCTAATTATAATGGCAAAAAAACTATTGTAGCTTATGCAGTTATGAAAGACATGCTGCAACAAATCATTCATACAGCTAAAAAGCACAGTAATAACTTAATGCATATAAATATTAACAATTATATGGAGAATTATTATATATATAGCAATATTGAAATAGCAGCTGTCTTACAAAAACCACAGGGCATTATTAGGTTGTTATTAGAAGATAAATTCAATCAGCACAGGGACATTTAGATACGGAAAGGTAGCAAAATAACTATTGCAATCATTATATATATCAATTTTAATTTTAACAACAGCAGATAACCAGTAGTATGATTAACTATGTGCAATATAGCTAATCAGCATACACTCACCATTCTACAATTTATCAAAAGCTGTAGTTTTGCTCCATTCTGCTCAAAATTATATAAAAATATTTTGAAGATAAAATCACAAATTTATAGTAAAATACAAAGATAAAAATATAAAGTGATTACTAATCAATAAAATTGATATAAAGGTACATCAAATAAAATGACAACAATAGTAAGATTTGCACCATCACCAACTGGATTTCTACATATTGGTGGTGCAAGAACAGCATTAATCAACTGGGCATTTGCTAAAAAAACTGGTGGTAAATTTTTACTACGTATAGAAGACACAGATTATACTAGATCAGATGACTCATATATTAAATCAATTCTAAATACATTAAATTGGTTAGGTATTGATTATAATAATTCAATAATATACCAATCTAATAACCAAAAGCTACACAAACAAATGGCAGAAAAACTTCTTCAGATGAATTTAGCATATTGGTGTTCATGTCCAATAAAACAAAATGATTATAATCATAGTAATAATGAAAAACATCGATATCATTGCAAAGGATCAGGGTTAAATCAAGCATTAAGAATAAAGACTCCTACAGAGGGTTTGATTTCATTTTATGATATAAAGCGTGGCAACATCTCAATTAATGCCAATGAGATTGATGATTTTATAATTTTACGAGCTAATGGTGTGCCAATATACCAATTTTGTGCACCAATTGATGACCACAATATGAAAATAACACACATAATAAGAGGTGATGATCATATTACAAATACATTTGCACAAATTGTGGTATACAAAGCTTTAAATTTAGAGCCTCCAGCATTTGCTCATATCCCATTAATACATGCACTAAATGGGGAAAAACTTTCCAAAAGACATGGGGCAATTGATACAGTAAGCTATCAAAGTATGGGAATATTGGCAGAACCATTAAAAAAATATTTATTAAGTCTAGGATTTACTGACAGCAAAACACAATCATTGAATGATATAATAAAAAATTTTGATATCACTAAAATTAACCTATCGCCGGTCAAACTTGATATTAGAAAATTAATGAATATTAATCATGAATATATTAAATCTATGAAAATTACAACATTAATCACAGAGCTCAATAATTTTTGTATACAAAAATCAGGCTGTAGTCTCCCAAGCTTAGCAATAAAACGAATTGAGCTTGGTAATCAAGGATTACGTGAAAGATCTGATAATTTGAATGATATACTACAAAATGCTAAGTTTTATCTAAGCAATCAAATTAAACCCAGCATTGAAGATATGCAAAAATTCTTTGATCCAAATGCAGCACAAGTATTGCATAAATTATTAAAAAACTTGTCAGAATGGACAGAAAATGGTATAAAACTTACATTAAATGAATTAAAAAATCTAAACATATCAAAAAAAAATGGAATGCAATCATTAAGAATAGCATTAACTGGCACTATGCAATCACCAAGTATAATAGAAGTAGCAATTGCACTTGGAAAAAAAGAATGTTTACAGCGTATCAGCAATATATTAAAAACATCACCAAGCACAAAATAGAATATCCACAGCCATAATATATATTTAGTCCTTACATGCCTCATGTATCAAAGCAACAAAATTATTAATACCATATATCTTAATAAAACTACCAATCCTTGGTCCATAGTTTTGACCAAATAATGTTTTATATATCAATAAAAACCAATCACCTGTGTCATTATAACCATGTTTCTTGCTGGTCAACAAAACTGTGTTTTGTAATATCTTTGCATCAATATTCTCCTTATTTTCCTTTTCTAAAATAAGCAAATCATTGGCCATACTCAACAGTGCACTGCATTCTTCTATGCTTGGTTTATAATAATTTTTTTTAGGTTTAATGAAATCATGGTAGTATTTTATTGCAAAATCCACCAAATCATTGAAAAATTTATTATCTAATGATAAGGTATTATCATAATTTTTTATAAAGCCCCATAACACATCCCTGTTATCAGCACCAGAAGCACTGACTAAATTTAATAACATGCTATATGTAATTGATTTGCTAATAATCAACCTACTGTTATTTATATACCAAATTGGATTGTTCACACAATTTGCAACTGACATATTTTCATTATAAACAGAGGCATTATGCAGATAATCATCAACAGATTTTGGTATAGCATCAAAGTAAAGCTTTCTTGCTCTGCTAGGATCATTTGATAAATAAAATTTTAGACTCTCAATTGGTGCATAATTCAACCATTCTTCTATGCTAAGACCATTTCCTTTAGACTTTGAAATTTTACCACCTTTTTCATCAAGAAATAACTCATATCTAAAAAATAATGGTGGCTTTTGATTAATAACATTACATATTTTAGCTGCTATTTTGGCAGAAGAATCTAAGTCTTTACCATACATTTCATAACCAATGTTAAAAACATCCCAACGCATACCCCAATCAGCTCGCCACTGCAACTTACATCCACCATCAGTTACAGATGCTCCTACTTCCTCACCAGTTATCTCATCATAATAATATACAACACCTTTCACTTTATCTATTTTATGAATAGGGACTTGTAGAACTTTTTGTGTCTTTTGAGATATTGGTAAAAAAGGACTGTATGTTTTTGATCTCTCTGCACCAATATAAGGCAATACTAAATTAACAACCTCATCATATTTATCTAAAATTTTTCTTAATGCCACATTATAAACACCAGATTTATAGCATTCAGTTGCACTTTTAAAATCATACTCAAAACCAAATTTGTCTAAGAATCCTTTTAACCTTTTATTCATATGCAAACCATAGCTTTCACTGGTGCCAAATGGATCGGGAATAGAAGTTAAAGAAACACCTATATAGTTCTCTAACATTTTTTGCTGTGGAACATTATTTGGAACTTTTCGTAATGCATCCATATCATCTGAAAATACATATAAAACACTCTTAATGGAAGGATTCATCTCTTTAAATGCTTTCATTACCATTACAGTTCTTTGCACTTCAGCAAAAGTTCCAATATGTGGAAGTCCACTGGGGCCATAACCAGTTGCAAAATTTAACACACCATTATGTATATTATCTTGCAACTTTTCAGCCTCTCTGACTATCCAAATACTCATAACATAAGGTACAGTTATTCTTGAATAGTTAATTATAATAAAATGTGTCATATTGTCAATTACAGAGTAAATGATATAAAAGATATAAAATGACCTATCCATACCACTGAACAAACATCAAACAATAACCAATACAAAAGTTAAACAATGTTAAAATAAAAATTTATGAATAAATAGCTAACAATCAATAAAAAATCAAGTATCCTACCTGCAGCAAAAGATTAAACTAAAATTTGTATGATTATAAATTTTATAAGTAAAACATTACTTATACTAAGCAAAATAATTAAATATCAATTATTTCATTCAAAAAAAATATGGAATAAATCATTTGGCGAGAGATTAAGTTTAGCATTAGCAGAAATTGGTCCAGTATTTATAAAACTTGGACAATCTTTATCTGCAAGGCCTGATATAGTTGGCATAAAAACAGCTGCTAATCTAAACAACTTAAAAGATGTTGTAAAAAATTTTTCAGAGAAAGAAGTACATAAAATAATCACAACTGAGCTTAATGATAAACCAGAAAATCTATTCTCAGATTTCTGCTATAAGCCTATTGCCACTGCATCAATTGCCCAAATACATAGAGCAACAATAAAAAACAATAAAAATGTTGCTGTTAAAATATTGCGTCCAAATATAGCAAAAATAATAAGAAAAGATGTCAAATTTTTAATATTGTTTGTGCATTTAATTAAATTTTTCTATCCAAAAATCAGAAGATTAAAACCATTAGAGGTTATCAAAGATTTTGAGAAAAATCTTAAAATAGAAATTGATTTAAGTATGGAAGCTGCAAATGCATCAAGATTATTTAAAAATACCAAGAATGACCCAGAGTCAATTATTCCAAAAGTATATTGGCAGTATACAACAAAAAAAATCTTCACAATGGACTGGATAGATGGAATACCAATATCAAACATAGCTAAAATAGACAGCATGAATTTATGTAAAGATAAAATATCTGCAAATTTAGCTATATCATTCTTTAATCAAGTTTATAGAGATGGCTTTTTTCATGGTGACTTACACCCAGGAAACATAATGGTTTTGCCAGATTGCAGTATAGCATTTATAGATTTTGGAGTTATGGGTTATTTGGATAAAAAAACCAAGATGTATACTGCTAGAATATTACGCGGATTTATGCGTAAAAATTATTCAGAAGTTGCTAGGATTCACTTTGAAGCAGGTTATATACCAAGCAATGAATCAATAGAGCTATTTACTACTGCTTGTGGTTCTATAGGAGAATCAATTATAGGTAAAAATATGTCTGAAGTATCAATATCAAAACTGCTCATACAACTATTTAAGGTCACAGAATTATTTAACATGAGAACACAAATACAATTACTAATTTTTCAAAAAAATCTAATTTTAATTGAAGGTGTTGGTGGTATGATTTACCCTAAATGCAACCTATGGAGTTTAGCTGAGCCATGGATGAAAAAATGGGCAAAGACAAATCTTAAAGCACATAAACAAACTATGCTAAAATTAACAGATATTAAAAATAATATAATAAAAATATCATCTATTATAGACAATTCTAACAAATTACTTATAAAACACACTCAAGA